>NZ_JBFAIS010000029.1:0-127019 GCF_040654795.1 Streptomyces sp. NPDC050617
GTGGCCGGGCCCGGCCACGACGGGGGCGGGGGTGGGGGCGTGCGCGTCGAGCAGTGCCCGTTCGATGAGCGCGGCGTGCCCCGCCACGGTGGGGGCGGCGAAGAACTCGGTGAGGGACAGCTCCACCCCGAGGTCCTCGCGCAGGTCGTCGACCACGGCGAGCGCGAGGAGCGAGTGCCCGCCGAGCGCGAAGAAGTCGACGTCGGGGCCGCCGACCTCGCGGCCGAGGGACAGGGCCCAGGCGTCGGCCACCGCCTGCTGAATCGGCGTCAGCCCGGTGCTCGCGGCAGCGGACTCCGAAGCCAAGTGTCCAGCCGGATCCGGTAGTTCGACCAGCGCGCGGCGGTCCACCTTCCCGGACGCGGTGAGCGGCAGTCGCTCGACGACCGTCCACTCGTCCGGCACCAGATGGGCGGGCAGCCGCTCCGAGAGCCGGGCGCGCAGCGTCTCGCCCTTCGGCACCGGCCCCGGCGCGGGGACGACGAACGCGGCCAG
Source organism: Streptomyces sp. NPDC050617 (assembly GCF_040654795.1). NCBI lineage: Bacteria > Bacillati > Actinomycetota > Actinomycetes > Kitasatosporales > Streptomycetaceae > Streptomyces > Streptomyces sp. NPDC050617. The sequence goes on from NZ_JBFAIS010000029.1 coordinate 496, forward strand.
GCGCGCGTCGTCCGGCGTCGGGCGGCGCACGGCGACCGCCGCGGCGTCGACCTCCGGCTGCTCCCGCAGCGCGTGCTCGATCTCGCCCGGCTCGATGCGGAACCCGCGGACCTTGACCTGGTCGTCCGCCCGGCCGTGGAAGTCGAGGACGCCGTCCGGCCTGCGCGAGACGAGATCCCCGGTGCGGTAGAGGCGCCCGTGCCGCGCGTGGTCGACGAAGCGCTCCGCCGTCAGCTCGGGCTTCTTGAGATAGCCCCGCGCCAGCCGCGGGCCGCCGACCCACAGCTCACCGCGTTCCCCGTCCGCCACGGGCTCCCCGGCGTCGTCGAGGACGAGCGCCGTGGCCCCGGCGACGGGCCGGCCGATCGGCGGCGGCGCGTCGCAATCGGCGTCGGTCACGGTGTGCGCGGTGGCGAAGGTGGTGGTCTCCGTCGGGCCGTAGCCGTTGACCAGCTCCAGCCAGGGGAAGGCCCGCAGGACCTCGCGGGCGGACTGGGCGGCCAGCGCCTCGCCGCCGACGACCACCGTGCGCAGCACGCCGAAGAGCCGCGAGCGCCGCGCGGCCAGCTGGTGGAAGAGCGCGGTGGTGAAGAAGGCGACGGTCGCGCCGTGCCGCTCGACGTCCTGCGCCAGCTCCTCCAGCGAGGGGCGCTCGGCGGCGCAGACCGCCACCGCCGCGCCGCACGCGAGCGCGATCCACACCTCGAAGGTGGAGGCGTCGAACGTGCCGGGGGAGTGGAACAGCACCCGGTCGCGCGGGGTGACCGTGACATACGAGGGGTCGGTCACCAGGCCCGCGATGCCGCGGTGGGTCAGGGCGACGCCCTTGGGCCGGCCGGTCGAACCGGACGTGAACATCACGCAGGCCGTGGCGTCCGGGTCGTACGGGGCGCGGGCCAGCGGCGCCCGCACCGCGCCCTCGCCGCGCTCCGCCCCGTCGGCGTCCAGGACCAGCGCCCGGTCGGCGGGGATGCCGGCGCGCTCCAGCAGCTTCTTGTCACCGACCGTCAGCACGGCCTCGGTGTCCGTCAGCATCGCGTCGATGCGCGGCCGGGGATGGGCCGGATCCAGCGGTACGCACGTCGCGCCCGCCCACCAGACGGCGAGCTGGGTGACGACGGTACGGGCGGAGCGCGCCGTGAGCGTCGCGACGGCGTCGCCGGGGCGTACCCCGCGGTCGTACAAGGACGCCGCCAACTGCCCGGCCCCGGCGACGAGCTGTGCGTACGTCAGAGTGGTGTCACCGTCCGTGACGGCGAGCGCCGACGGTATGCGTTCCGCGTTCCGGGCCATCAGGGCGGGTAGGCCGCCGGGCTGTTCGGGTGCGGTCGAAGCTCGGGCGTCGGCGTGGGCCTCGGCATGGACGTCGGCGGTCACGGTTCTCTCCTTTTCACGGGTCGAGGCTTTCGGAGGCGGCGCGGTTGACGTCACGTCAGCTCACCCCGTTCGCCGCGAGGCGCTTGTCCACCAGGGCGGCCACGGCGCGCAGGTCGGGCTGGCGCAGCACCTCCGGCGCGCGCAGCCGCACGCCGACGGCGTCCTGGATCGCGGCCAGCAGCCGGGCGGCGGTCAGCGACTGGCCGCCGGCCTCGGTGAAGTTGTCGTCGAGAGTGATCGCCGGGGCGGCGAGCAGGTCCCGGCAGAGCCCGAGCACCAGCACCTCGCTCGCACTGCCGGACAGCTCGCCGGCGCCGGAAGCCGCTGCTTCCGCGGCCTCCCCCGCCGCCGACGGCTCCTGGGCGGCCAGGAGCGCGGCCCGGTCCACCTTGCCGTTGGCGTCCAGCGGGAACCCGTCCACCAAGCGCACCTCCGCCGGCACCGCCTGCTCGGGGAGCCACGCCCGTACCCCGCTCAGCAGTTCAGGGACGGCGGGCGACGCGCCGGGCGCGGGCAGTACGAATGCCACGAGCCGGGCGCCGCCGGACGCCGGGCGCCGGACGGCGACCACGGCCCGCCGCACCCGCGCGTCGTGCTCGAACGCGGCCTCGACCTCGGCGGGCTCGACGCGCACGCCGCTCACCTTGACCTGGTCGTCGAGGCGGCCGAGGAACTCCAGCTCCCCGTCCGGGCGCAGCCGCACCCGGTCGCCGGTGCGGTAGACCCGTTCCACACCCGTCAGGGCCTCCGGCGCGGCGACGAACCGCCGCGCGGTCAGCTCCTCGTCCAGATAGCCCAGGGCCAGGCAGTCGCCGCCCACGAGCAGCTCGCCCGCCTCGCCCCGCGGCACGATCGCGCCCCGCTCGTCGGCGACGCAGACGACCGCGCCCGCCACCGGACGGCCGATCGCCGGGGGCTCGTCCGCCGGGCCGTCGAGCGGCTCGCCGCGCATGGCGTGCGCGGTGCAGACCACCGTGGCCTCGGCCGGGCCGTAGGCGTTGTGGATCGTCGCCGTGACATCGGCGGCCGGACGGCGGCGCAACCGATCGCCGCCCACATAGACATGACGGACCTTCAGCCCTGTCGGCCAGGGTCGGTCCAGCAGCGGCTCGACCATCGGCGTGGACGACACGGCCACCGTGATGCCCGCCTCCCGCCACCAGTCGGCCAGCGCCGCCGGGTCCCAGCGCACCTCGTCCGGTGCCACCGAGAGGGCCGCGCCGCACGTCAGGGCGGACCACAGCTCCAGAAGGTGCGGGTCGAAGGCGATGCCGACGTGCAGGCTGTGCCGGTCCTCCGGGGTCAGGCCGGTGCGCTCGCGGTGCCAGCGCAGCAGCGCGCCGAGCGATCGCTGGGCGACGGCGACCGCCTTGGGGGTGCCCGTCGATCCGGAGGTGAGCACCGCGTAGAACGTGCCGTCAGGTGCCGTACGGGCGTCGGAGACCGGGGGAACGAAGGCCGCGACGGCCTTGGCGACCGCGTTCACGCCCTCCGTGGGAACGGGCAGCGGCAAGTGCTCCGCCGCGCGGTGGCCCGGCGGCAGCGACTCGGGCGCGCCGATGACGGACACCACGCGCAGCCCCTCGGCCACGGCGGCGAGCCGCCGTTCGCCGGGGCGCGGTCCGAGCGGAAGGTACACGGCGCCGAGCCGGGCCAGCGCGACGGCGACCGCCACCAGCGCGGCGGACCGGTCCAGGCAGACCACGACGATGTCGCCGGGGCCCACCCGCCCGCGCAGCGCGTCGGCGACAGCGTCGGCTGCGGCGTCCAACTCGGCGTACGTCCAGCGGTGTTCGCCGTCCAGGACGGCCGGCGCGCCCGGAGTGTCGCGCACCCAGGTCTCGTACCAGGACAGCACCGTCTCACCGGCGGCCGGGGCGGCGGGCAGCGGACCGCCGCGCAGCACACTCGGCAGGGGCGTACCCGGGACGGTCGTGCTGTCCCGGAGGGCGTCATCGTCGAGGGGCAGGGACGCCATGTCGGCTGTCCGGGCTGTCTCAGTGGTCTCGGTCATATCGACTCCGAAGGCGCGGCCGTCGTGCCGACGGCGGTCAGGGCGCGGGCCTGGTCGGCCAGCACGGGGTTCTGGAACAGCAGCCGCAGGGGCGGCCGGTCGCCGAGGTGCGGCTCCAGCCACGCGGCGAGCCGGGCGGCGAGCAGCGAGTGCCCGCCGATCTGGAAGAAGTGCGACGAGCCCGTGAAGCGCTCGTGGCCGAGCACCTCGCGCCAGCCCTCGGCGAGCAGCGCGACGCCCGGGTCCTCGAAGACGGCGGGCTCCGGCCGGGGGTCCTCGGCGGGCCGGGCCTGCGGGAGCGCGGCGGCGATCCGCGCCAGCCCGGTCCGGTCCGGCTTGCCGCCGGACAGCGTCGGCATGGTGTCGAGCCGCACCCAGCGGCCCGGCACCAGCGCGGCGGGCAGCCGCTCGGCCAGCGCGGTGTGCAGCGCCCGCTGGTCCGGCTCGTCCGTCGACTCCAGGAAGCCCACCAGGCGCGGCCCGCCCGCGGACGCGCGGTCCAGGACCACGGCGCAGGACCGGCCGCCGAGCACGGCGGAGGCCGCGGCCTCGATCTCCTCCAGCTCGATGCGGTAGCCGCGCAGCTTGACCTGGTTGTCGCGGCGGCCCAGGAACCGCAGCCGCCCCGCCAGATCGCGGTAGCCGAGGTCGCCCGTGAGGTAGGCCCGTACGCCGCCGAGCGGCTCCGGCGTCACGAAGCGGGCCGCCGTCGCCTCCTCGTTGCCGACGTAGCCCTCGGCCAACCCGACGCCGCTGATGGCCAGTTCGCCGACCGCGCCGGCCGGCAGCGGACGCAGCCCGCCGTCCAGTACGTGCACGCGCTCGCCGGGCAGCTCGGCGCCGAGAGGGATCTCCGCGCCGTCCGCCAGGTCCTCGGCGGTGATCTCGTGGACCGTGGTGCTGATCGCCGCCTCGGTGACCCCGTACACATTGAGCACGGTGGCGCCGGTGGCCGCGAGCAGCCCGCGCATCGCGTCGGCCGGGATGCGCTCCCCGCCGAGCGCGATCAGCCGGGGCGCCCAGCGGCCCGCGGCGAGGGCCGCGCACAACTCCTCGCGCGTGGCCAGGAAGTAACTGGTCGGCAGATTGGCGACGCTCACCCGCGCGGCGGCCAGCAGTTCGATCAGCTCGGCGCCCGTCGGCACCTCCCGCTCCGGCACCACCAGGCACGCCCCGGCGTGCAGCGACGGCAGCACCTCCTCCAGCGACACGTCGAAGGAGGGCTGCGCGAAGAGCAGCGCCCGGTCCCCGTGCGTGAGCCCGAACCGCTCCGCCGTGCCCACCATATGCCGGGCCAGCGCCTCGCGTCCCACCGCGACGGGCTTCGGAATACCCGTCGAACCGGAGGTGTGGATGATGTACGCCGCGCCCTCCACTACCCGCGCCGCCGCGGCGCGCGGGAAGTCCGGCCCGTCCACGAGCGCGACGGGCAGCCCCTCGGCGGGCAGCGCCGCCGCGCCCTCGGCGGTGGTCAGCACCAGCGCCGGACCGAGCCGACCGAGCAGCAACTCGAGCCGGGAAGCAGGGTCGTTGGGCGACAGCGGACAGTACACCGCCCCCGTCCGCAGACACGCCAGGAGCGCGACGACGGAGTCCGCGCCGCGCGGCAGCACCGCCGCGACCGGCTGCCCGGCCGCCACCCCCGCGCCCCGCAGCCGGCCGGCGAGCCGGCCCACCCGCTCGTCGAGATCGCCGTACGTCACCTGGCGCGCCCCGATGAGCAGGGCCGGCAGCGACGGGTCGTTGCGCGCGGCGGGGTCCAGCGCCACGGCGTCCTCGCCGAGCGCCGCGCACGCGTCCGCCGGCGCCTCCTCGACAGCGGACCCCAGGGAGGCGAGCTTCGTGTCCGGCGCGTCGAGATACGACCGGACCAGGTCCAGGAAGCGCTCCGCGAGCAGCCGCGCCACGTCGTCGCCGAACAGATCGGCGTCGTAGTCCCACACCAGCGTCATCCCGGCCGCCCCGTGCCGCGGCCCCACCCCGCGCCGGTCGTCGGGCAGCAGCACGAGATCGAGGTCGAAGCGCGTGGTGCCGGTGTTGAACCCCTCGAACAGGGACACCTCCAGACCCGGCGTCTCCGTCTCCGGCAGCGCCGCGTCATGGGCGCTGAACATCACGTTGAACAGCGGGTTGTCCGCGCCCGAGGTGTGCATGCCCAGCGCGTGGGTCAGCTCCTGCACCGGCACGTCCTGATGCGGCAGGGACCGGATCAGCGTGTCCGTGACCTCGTCCATCGCCTCCGCGGCGCCCGCCTCCGCGTCCAGCCGCAGCCGCAGCGGGATGGTGTTCACGAACATCCCGACGGTCTCCTCGAACCCCCGCGGCCGGTTGCCCACGGCGGTCCCCACGACCATCTCCGAGCGCCCGCTGTGCCGCCGCAGCAGCTCCGCGAAGAGCCCGAGCAGCACCGCGAACGGCGTGTACCCCTGGGTGCGGGCGTGCTCGCGCAGCCGCTCGGCGAGATCCGCGCCGATGGCCTGGCGCAGCTGCCCGCCGCGGTGGCGGCGCTGCGCGCCCGGCCGGGTCAGCCCCGGCAGCGGCACGTCGAAGGAGGCGCCGGCCAGCTCCTCGCGCCAGTACGCCAGCGAGCGGGCGCGCTCCTCGCCGCCGGCCGCCTCCGCCACCGCGCGGACGTGCTCCTCGTACGAGCGCACGGGCGCCGACTCCGGCCGCTCGCCCAGCACTCGGGCGCGGTAGACGCCGAAGACGTCGCTCAGGATGATCGCGAACGAGTGCCCGTCGTGCACCAGGTGGTGCTCGACGTGGATCAGCCGGTGGTGGTCGTCGGCCAGCCGCGCCAGCGTCCAGCGCAGCAGCGGCGCCTGGTAGGTGTCCAGCGGGCGCTCCGCCTCGGCGCGCACCAGCTCCAGGAACGCGGCCTCCGGGTCGGGCTCCCCGGAGAGGTCGACGGTGCGGTAGCGGGGGGCGCACCCCTCGGCGACCCGCTGGCCGGGCACGGCGCCGGGGACGGCGACGAGTTCCAGCCGCAGGCCGGGATGGCGGTCCAGGGTCGCGGCGAGGCCGGCGCGCAGCGCGTCCTCGTCGAGCGTGCCCCACAGGTCGAGCGAGGCGGTGAAGTTGTACGCGCGGCTTCCTGGCAGCACCTGCTCGTGCAGCCAGACGATCTCCTGCGAGGAGGAGAGGGTGAACATCGGCAATTCCCAAGGGTCGTCAGGGGTGTCGGGTCCCCGTGCGGAGCGAGCGCACCACACCGCGCCACGGAGCGCGCGGCGCGGCGGGAACGTCCCGCGACAGGGGGAGGCAGCGAGTCGACGGCGCTTATCGGCGCGTCAACTACTTGCGTGGAAGGGGAAGTTGAGGTCGCGTCAGGCGAATGGCGCGGGGGCGGTGAGCCGGGCGCGCAGCGCGCCGGTCAGCTCGCCGAAGGCGTCCCCGGCAACGTTGTCGTCGAGCACGGTGCGGTCCCAGGCCATCCGGACGAGGAGTTCGGAGCCCTGCGAGACGGAGACCGCGAACGGCGCGCGCACGGGGCGGCCGTCGACGTACACCTCGCGGCCGGTGACGGCGCCGAGGCGCAGCGCCGGTGCGCGGTGCGCGTCCTCGACGGTCAGCAGTCCGGCGAGCCGCCCCGACCAGGGCGCGCCGGCCGTCCGGGCGGCGCGCACCACCTCGTCGAAGGGCGTGTCCGCGCGGTCGAGGTCGTCCCACCACGCGGTGGACAGTGCGGCGTGGGCGTCCGGCCCGGCGGCAGCGGCCGTCGCGGGGAAGACGACCGTGTTGAGGAAGCAGCCGAGCACGGGCCGTGCGGCGGCGGGCCGGCCGCCCCACGGGTAGCCGAGCGGGTGCGTTCCCTCGCCGTACAGCGCTCGCGCGGCGGCGGCGCAGGCGCCCAGCAGGTCGGGGAAGGGGAGGGGAGCGGTGCCCGCGGGCAGCCGCAGCGCGGCGGCGCCGGACGGCAGCGCGCCCGGCGGCAGGGGGCCGGGGGAGGGGACGGCGTCGCGCACGTCGCGCAGCCGCTCACCCCAGTAGCCGAGCGCCGCCGGGGCGCCCGCGCGGGACTCGGCTTCGAGCTGGAGGAGGACGGCCTCGCGGTAGGCGTCGGCCTCCTGGTCCGCCGAAGCGGGCGGTACGTCGCGGGGGCCGAGGGCGGCGGCGTAGGCGTCGGTCAGCTCCTCGATGACACGGGACAGCGACTGCCCGTCGCACGCGGTGTGGTCGAGGGCGATCGCCAGGATCTCGGAACTCGGGCCCGCGCCCGTGGAAGAAGTGTCGTCAGCGGGGACGTCGCCGACGGGCGCGTCATCGGATGCGAGGAAGAGCCGCAGCGGCGACCCGTCCGCCCGCCAGTCGCCGAGCGCGCGGCGCAGCGCGGCGCTCGCGTCCTCTCCGGGCGCGGCCTCGACGCGCACCGCCGGTACGTCGGCCTCCGCGAGCCGCTGTACGGGCGTGCCCCGTACGACCTCGGGCCGGGCGCGCAGCGCGGGGTGCAGCGCGGCCAGGTACCCGGCCGCGGCCCGTAGGCGGGCCAGGTCCACGGTGCCGCGCGGAAAGGCGAAGAAGAGCGGGACGACGTCGGGCCGCCCCTGCGGGTCGAGCGAGCGGACCAGGAGGAACCGCCGCTGCGCGCCGGTTAAGGGGAGCAGGCCGCGGGGGGTGTCCGCGCCGTCCGCGGTCCGCCGGAACCGGGCGAGGTACTGGCCCGTGATGCTGTGGTGCACGGTGTCCTCTCTCTTGTCGTGCTCGTGCTCGTGCTTCTCGTGCTTCTCGTACGTGTCGTCGTGCTGGTGCTCGGGCCGCCGTACTGCGGCAGTTCACCGGGGTGAGGCGCGGGGCCCGCGGCTCAGTTGACCGAGGCGGTCTCGGCGACGGCGTCGGGGTCCGTGCCGGGGCCCTCGCCGGATGCGTCCGGCTCGGCGGCGGGCAGGTCGCGCATGGTCCGCAGCCGCGAGAAGAGCAGGGGGAGGGGGACGGCGAGGAAGCCGATCGCGCACACCCACACCGCGGTCCGCGCCCCGTACGCGCCCGCGACCGCGCCGCCCGCGAGCGCGCCGAGCGGCATGGTGCCCCAGACCAGGAAGCGCATGGTGGCGTTCATCCGGCCCAGCAGCCGGGGCGGGCAGAGCAGCTGCCGGAAGCTGACCTGGGCGACGTTGTAGACGACGGCCCCGAAGAAGACCACCGCGGAGCCCACCGCGAACAGGGCGGCCGCGGCGCCGTGCCCGGCCAGCGGCCACAGGAGCGCGAACGGACCGCTGACCAGGGCGGAGAGCCAGATGATGCGGGCCTGGCCGAGCCCCCGCGCGAGCCGTCCCGCGCAGAGCGCGCCGGCGAGCCCGCCGACGGCCGAGGAGGACAGCATCAGCCCTATGGCGGCGGGCGGCAGGTCGAGGACGCGCACCAGGAACACCGTCTGCACGGACAGCAGCAGCGCGGAGAAGAAGTTGCCGAGCCCGGTGGTCATGACGATGACCCGCAGCAGCGGCTGGCGCAGCACGAAGCCGAGCCCCTCGCCGATCTCCGCGCGCAGCGACGTGTCCGCGCCCTCGGCGCGCGGCGCGGGCTCCTTGTGCCGGATGGCGAGCAGGAACAGCGCGGAGACGGCGTAGCCGATCGCGTCGGCGACGATCGCGAGGTGCGCGCCGAGGAGCTGGACGAGTCCGCCGCCGAGGCCGGGGCCCGCCACCTGGGCGGAGGAGCGTACGGTCTCCAGCGCGCCGTTGCCCGCGACGAGCCGCTCCTTGGGCAGGAGCTGCGGCAGGTAGCTCTGGTGGGAGACGTCGAAGAAGACCGTGGCGACGCCGGTGATCAGGGCGACGGCGTAGAGCTGGGCCATGGTCAGGAAGCCGGTCACGGCGGCGGCCGGGATGCTGGCCATGGCCACGGCCCGGACGACGTCGGCCCGGATCAGCACCGGGAGCTTGCGCATCCGGTCCACCCAGGCGCCGGCGGGCAGGCCCACGAGGAGGAACGCGGCGGTCTCCGCGGCGGTCAGCAGGGCCACCTGGAACGCGGGGGCGTCGAGTTCGAGTACGGCGACCAAGGGCAGGGCGACCAGGGTCACTTGCGCGCCGACCTGGCTCGCCGCCGCGCCGGACAGCAGGTGCCGGAAGTCCCGGTGCCGAAGCAGGCCGCCCGCCGCGGTCTGGTGAGGGGTGCTCATTTGCCAGACATTTGACGATGCGCCCCTTCAGAGTCAAAGCGATCAGAGCGTTTCAGGACAGGTTCATCGGTTCGAAGGCGGCTGTGGTGAAAATTTTTAGCTGATAACCGCCAATGGCAGGATGAACTTCGGCCGACGGCCAAGTGGAACCAAGCGCTCACTGCCGGATTCCCCGTTCGGTGAGCGGTTCCCGATGCTCGATAATCGGACCCGGAACGGCTGTCCGAAAACCGAACGGCCGCCTGGGGCCGCGTACAACCCACCCGCCGCCCTGTGCATCCGCGCGCGGCGCGGGCGCCCAGCCGCGCGACCGGACTCGGAATCGCCGCGCGACCGGACGACCCCGAAGCACCGTGCGACCGGACTCCGAATCGCTGCGGGACCGGACGCCCCCGAAGCACCGTGCGACCGGACCCAGAATCACCGCGGGACCGGACCCCGAAAAAGCCGCTGCCGCCGTGCGCCCCAGGGGGCTCACGGCGGCAGCGGCACGGCCGGCGGGTGCGGCGGCTACCCGACGGGCCGCTTCGCCCGGCTGTTCTCGCGGCCGGCTCGGCGCCGGCCCGGCGTCGGCGCGATGAGCAGCGGACGCAGGGCCCCGCCGCGCAGCCGCTCGATCAGCGGCGCCGCGAAGCGGCGCGCGAGCAGCGTGCAGACGGCCCCGACGACGGCCCCGACCACCGCGCCGACCAGCACGTCATGCGGGTAGTGGGCGCCCACGTAGACGCGGGAGAAGCCCATCACCACGGCGACCACGGCGGACAGCGCGCCCAGCCGCTTGTTGACGAGGAACAGCGCGACGGTCACGGCGGCCACGACCGTCGTGTGGTTGCTCGGGAACGCGTAGTCGTTGAGCTCCGGGCACTTTTCGATGAGGAAGTCGTGCGGCAGCGCCCGGCAGGGCCGCGGCTCGGTGAAGACCGTCTTGATGGTGGCGTTGGCGAGGTAGGCGATGACCGTGGCCACGGGGGCGGCGAGCGCCGTGGCCATGCCGGCCGCGTCCTGCTTGCGGGCGAGCCACCAGCCCACCAGCATGAAGACGGCGAAGAGCCCGACGCCGATGCTGGTGAAGGTGAGCATGGGCCCGTTCAGCCACCGCGTGTCACGGGCGAAGTCCGTGATGCTCGTGTAGAGACCGCCGTCGATTCCGGCCCCGTCCAGGGCGAGAGACGTCGTGCTGGTGGGCGTCATCGGATACGGGCCTCCGGATCGTTCAGGCGCAGGGGTGCGGTACACCGTCCCCGCTGCGGTGGTCGTGAGCCGCCGTCGTACCGTGGGACCATGGGAAACGCCAGGCGCTGCCCACAAGGCGTACCAGTAGCCGTGAAGCGACCGAGAATACGTGCGTCTACAAGACTGTAGATGATAAATCCGGGCGTCCGCGCCGCTCAGCCGGGCCCCGGCGCCGATCCTTCGCCCCTGGTCCGACCGGGCTCCGACGCCGGTCCGTCGCCCGTGGTAGGGAAACCCGGCCGCACATGTTCACCCTTCTTCCACCAACCGTCGCGCGGGGCGTGGGAGAACAAGGTCCATGTGTGCAGACGACATCCCTCCCAGAGCCGATCTGACCGAGGCCCAGTGGGCCGCCGAGCGCACCCCGCACCCCATATCCGAGCCCGCGCCGGACCGGGCCACCCCCGCGACCGCTTCGGACCGGGCCATACCCGGGGCCGCGCCGGGCCTGGCGGCCGGCGCGGCCCCCGCCCTCCGGCGGCGTACGCTCCTGGCCTCCGCGGCGGCGGCCGTCGCGGTCGGCGGCCTGGCCTCCAGAACGCCCGCCCGAGCGGCGGCCGCGACGGAGAAGTTCCCGCTCCCGGACGGAGTGGGCGCGGACGGCTCGCTGTCGGTGCTGATCACCGGGGACGCGGGCACGGGGAAGGCCGCCCAGTACGCCGTGGCCGCGGCGGCGCGCGAGGTGTGCCGGGCCGAGGGCGTCTCCCTCGCCGTCGGCCTCGGCGACAACATCTACGAGAACGGCCCGGAGTCGGGCCACGACCCGGAGTTCGCCGACAAGTTCGAGCGGCCCAACGCGGGCATCGACGTCCCCTGGCTGATGGTGCTGGGCAACCACGACTGCTCCGGCATCATCCCCGGCAGCGGCGGCGACCCCTCCCGCGGCGACCGCGAGGTGACCTACGCGGCATCGTCGCGCCGCTGGTACATGCCCGCCCGCTACTACTCCGTACCGATCCCGGCGGGCGGCTCCGGCCCGCCCCTGGTGGAGTTCTTCGCGCTGGACACCAACCCCGTCGCGTCGACGGTTATGCAGACCGACCCGTACTTCACCTGGGACGGCCCCTACATGCGTGAGCAGCGCGCCTGGCTGGACGCGGCCCTGACCCGCTCCCGCGCCGCCTGGAAGGTGGTGCTCGGCCACCACCCGTATCTGAACAACGGCGTCCACGGCGACGCCGGGGCCTACGACGGCTTCGTGATAGGCCACTACACCAGCGGCGTCCACCTCAAGGAGCTCTACGAGCAGGTGGTGTGCGGCCGGGCCGACCTGATCCTCTCCGGGCACGACCACACCCTCCAGGTGCTGGAGCCGACCGCGCGCAGCCGGGGCACCCGGCAGCTGGTGTGCGGCGCGGCGAGCAAGACGGGGGACGGCCGGGCCCACGGCCGCACGCCCGCCAAGTGGCAGGACTTCGCCGGCCACGGATTCATGATCGCGAAGATCACGGCGGAGCGGCTGACGGTGAACTCCTACACCGTCGACACCGCCGCCGCCCGTGCCCGCCTGGCGCACAGCTTCAGCTCCGCGCCCCTGCTCGCCCCGGTTGGCTGACCGCTCGGGTCCGGCCTCCGGCGGGCGCTCAGTGCGCGTGCGGTTCGGCCCGGTGCACCGGGCCGTGCGGATCCTCGCAGTGCGTATGCGAAGGGTCCGCGGCCGACTCGCCGGGCCGGGCCACGGTCAGCACACGCGCGGGGGCGTGGTCGACCTGGAGGGTCGTGTGGCCGATCTTGTAGTCGTGCCGCAGGACGTGCTCCAGGTCGCGCCGCACCGCGTGGCAGTCGCCGTCCGGGGTGACCAGGACGTGCGCCGAGAGCGCCGGCTGGCCGGACGTGATCGTCCAGACGTGCAGGTCGTGGACCTCGGTCACCGACGGGTTGGCGGCCAGCCGGTCGCCTATGGCGTCGGGGGCGAGGTCCGCCGGCGCGGCCTCCAGGAAGATCCGCCCGGACTCGCGGACCAGCCCGTACCCGGCCCGCACCATCAGCGCGACCACCACCAGCGTCACGACGGCGTCGATGCGGGCGAAACCGGTGGTCAGCACCACGAGCCCGGCCACCGCCGTGGCGATGAAGCCGAACAGGTCGTTGAGGATGTGCTGGTACGCGCCCTCGACGTTCAGCGAGGAGCGGTTGGCCCGCGAGATGCACCAGGCCGCCGCGATGTTCACGACGATGCCGGCCAGGGCGGTGACGAGGACGAGGGAGCCGTCCACGCTCGGCGGGTCGAACAGCCGGCGCACCGCCTCGTAGGTCAGCCACGCGGCGAGCAGCAGCAGCGTGACGCCGTTGAGCTGCGCGGAGAGGATCTCGGCGCGCTTGAGCCCGTAGGTGAAGCCGCCGCGCGCGGGCCGCGCCGCGAGCCGCATCGCGACCAGGGCGAGCACGATCGACGCGGCGTCGGTGAGCATATGGGCCGCGTCGGAGATCAGGGCGAGGGAGCCTGCCGCGATGCCGATCAGGACCTCGACCGCCATATACGCGGTGATCAGGGCGAGCGCGGCGAACAGCCACCGGCGGTCGGCGTCCGCCGACACCCCGTGGGAATGCCCGGCGTGCCCGCCCGGTCCGTGGCCGTGCTCGTGGCCGTGCTCGATGTGCTCGCTCATCGCTCCTGCGCCTCCCCTTCAACGCTGCCGACCCCCGCAGTGAAGCGCACCGCGAGCGGATCGGCAAAGGCTGCACCGGTGACCGTTGTCATCATCGATAACACCGCTCTGACCTGCGGTTATGTGTGAATGGCGGCGGTCGGTCCGGAGCGCGGGACGGCAGTCCCGGAGCGGCGGGCGGACGGACAGTCAGCAGGGAACACGCGGCGCCGGTTGCCCGGCGGGCGACTGGGTAGGGGCGCAAAATGATGATCTAGCCCCTGTCCGCCTCCGTACGGGATGAGTATGAACACTGGACGACCGAGCCCGTCGAAGACCAGGCGGGACAAGAGGCAGAGCGGCGGCGGCAGCGCCGCCACGGACCGCATGCTCCGCATCCTGCTGCGCCGCGAAAAGAACACGCTGAGCCCCGAGGACGTCACCGTCACCGACAAGCCGCAGGTGCGCCGCGCGGTGTCGGCGGCGGCGCTCGGCAACACCATGGAATGGTTCGACTTCGGGGTCTACGCCTATCTGGCGGGCACGCTGGGGAAGGTGTTCTTCCCGGCCAGCGAGCCGGGCACCCAGGTGGTCTCCACCTTCGCCACCTTCGCCGCGGCCTTCCTGGTCCGGCCGCTCGGCGGACTGGTCTTCGGACCGCTCGGCGACCGCATCGGCCGCAAGCGCGTACTCGCCGCCACCATGATCATGATGGCGATCAGCACCTTCGCCGTCGGCTTCCTGCCCAGCTACGACGCCATCGGCTTCGCGGCCCCGATCCTGCTGCTCATCTGCCGACTGGTGCAGGGCTTCTCCACCGGCGGCGAGTACGCCGGAGCCACCACCTATATCGCCGAGTACGCGCCGGACAAGCGCCGCGGCTTCCTCGGCAGCTGGCTCGACTTCGGCACCTTCGTCGGCTACTCGCTCGGCTCCGGCCTGGTCACCATCCTCACGGCCGCGCTCGGCTCCGACGGCATGACCGACTGGGGCTGGCGGCTGCCGTTCCTGGTCGCCGGGCCGCTCGGGCTGATCGGCCTCTATATGCGGCTGCGGCTGGAGGAGACCCCGGCCTTCCAGAAGGAGACCGAACAGGCCGAGGCCGACGCCGAGAGCGGCGAGAGCGGCGAGGGCGACCCGGTCGAGGAGGCCCGCCAGTCCGGTCACGGGCGGTTGAAGGAGATCTTCACCCGGCACTGGCAGGCGGTCCTCATCTGCATGGGCCTGGTGCTGCTCTACAACGTCACCAACTACATGGTGACCTCGTACCTGCCGACCTTCATGACCGAGACGCTCGGCGAGGACGACCTCACCGCCCAGCTGCTGGTGCTCGGCACCATGATCGTGGTGGTGCTGACCATCACCACCGTGGGCCGCACCTCCGACCGCTGGGGCCGCCGGCCCGTCTTCATGGCCGGCAGCATCGCGCTCGTCGTGCTCGCGATCCCCGCGGTGGCCCTCATCAAGCAGGGCGGCATCCTCATGCCCGCCTTCGGCTGCCTGATCCTGGGGCTGCTCCTCGTCTGCTTCGCCGGCACCTCCGCCTCGACGCTCCCCGCGCTCTTCCCCACCCGGCTGCGCTACGGGGCCCTGTCCATCGCCTTCAACATCTCCGTCTCCCTGTTCGGCGGCACGACGCCGCTGTTCGCCTCGGGGCTGGTGCAGGCCACCGGCGACAAGATGGTGCCCGCCTACTACCTGATGGTCGCGGGCGTCATCGGCTTCATCGCCGCCTTCTTCCTGCACGAGACGGCCGGCAAGCCGCTGCGCGGCTCGGGACCGATGGTCGAGACCCCCGAACAGGCCCAGGCGCTGGTCGCCGACAGCCGCACGGAGGCGGGCCGCCGGGCGCGGGACATCTGGATCAAGCTCCGCCACCCCTGGGCGCGCCGCGAAGGGAAATAACCGCCACGGCGGGGCGCCGGGCTCACCCCGGCGCCCCGCCCCGCCACACGCGCAGGTCCGCCTCCACGCGGGCCTGCGCGCGGCTGAGGGCGGGCAGCAGCGCGGCCCGCGTCTCCTCGGCGGTGCACCGGCCCGCGTGGGTGGACACGTTGAGGGCGGCCACGACCCGGCCGGAGCCGTCGCGCACGGGGACCGCGATGGACCGCAGCCCCTCCTCCAACTCCTCGTCCACGAGGGCGTGGCCCCCGTCGGCGGCGGCGTCGAGGATACGGGCCAGGGCGCGCCGGTCGGTGACGGTGCGCGGGGTGAGCGGGCGCGGCACGGCGCGTACGAGCCGCGCCGCGCGCTCGTCGGCGGGCAGCCCGGCGAGCAGCACCCGGCCCATCGAGGTCGCGTAGGCGGGGAAGCGGGTGCCCACGCGGATATTGACGCTCATGATCCGGTACGAGGGCACGCGCGCGATGTAGCGGATGTCGTCGCCGTCCAGCACCGCCATCGAGGCGGACTCGCGCACCCGCGCCGCCAGCCACTCCAGATGGGGCTGGACGACATCGGTGAAACCGAGCCCCGACAGATGGGCGTAGCCCAGCTCCAGGACGCGGGGCAGCGGGTGGAAGAGCCGGTCGCGCGACGCGGCGTAGCCGAGCCGCTCCAGACTGAGCAGCGCGCGCCGGGCCGTCGCGCGCGGCAGGCCCGTCGCCTCCGCGACCCGTGCCAGGGACCGGCCGCCGGGGCGCCCGCCGAGGGCCCGCAGGACGGCCAGCCCGCGGGCGAGGGACTGGAGGTACTCCGCGCCCAGCTCCTCCTTGGCGGCATCCAACTCCTCCTGGGTCGCGCTCAGTTCGGCCTTTGCCGCGCCCGGTACGTCCCGCGTCGCGGGTGCCGGGGGCGGGGTTCCCGCCGAGGGGGTAACCGGCGGCGCGGCCAGGGCCCCGGCCATCAGCGGCAGCCGCTCGCGCAGCCGCGGCAGGACGGCGGCGGCCAGTGAGGCGACCGTGTGCCGGCTGGTGTGGCTGACCACGCTCACCGCGCACACGACCCGGCCCGCGGCGTCGGTCACCGGCACGGCGACGGCGATCAGACCGGGCTCGATCAGCCCGTCGTCCGCGGCCCAGCCGCACCCGGCCGCCTCGGCGCGGCGACGCTCGAAGTCGGCTTCGACGCGGGCCGCCGCTTCTTCGGCCGCCGCCGCTTCCGGGGACGTCGCCGCGTGGCGCCGGGGCGGTACGGACGGGAAACCGGCGTCCTCCGGGTCGGTCCGCCGCCGCTCCCGCCACGCCGCCCACTCCTCGGTGCTCCAGTCGGCGGCGAACAGTGTCCCGGCGGCGCAGCGTTCGGCGGGCAGCAGGTCGCCGATGCGGAAGGCGAGCGACATGGTGCGGCGCCGGGTGTACTGGGCGACGAACCGCACCCCGTCCCTGTCCGGCACGGCCACGGAGACCGACTCGTCGAACTCGTCGGCGAGCCCCGCCGCGTACGGGCCCAGAGCCGCCGGGATGCCACTGCCCGTCAGATAGCCGTCGCCGAGCTCCAGCAGACGCGGCGTCAGCTCGACGTCCCGGCCGACGGTACGCAGATAGCCGACGCGGACCAGCGTGGCGACGACGCGGTCCACCGTCGAGCGGGCGAGCCCCGTGGCGCGCACCAGGTCGCTGGGGCGCCGGCGGTGGCCGTCCGGCGCCGACATCGCGCGCAGCACGGCGAGCCCGCGTTCGAGCGGGCCGACGACCGTCGCCTCGGGTGCGGCGCCGGCCGGGTCGGGAGTGGCTTGCGGGTGGGACACGGAGGGGGCTCCTCGTAACGGGCCGGCGGGGGCTGCGGCGGGCCGGGCCACGGGCCGGCGGAGACGGTCCCGGCATCCGGCGGCCGGGGCCATTGACACCCGGGAACGCACGGGCAGAGACTCGTTCGCGACCCATTATGAACGAAAGTTCATCAGGCGAACAACAGTGACAGCAGCAAGCGAAGGGAACCATGGCCGAGACCCGAACCCTGCGCGACGCCGTAGCGGACCTCATCCACGACGGCGACACCGTCGCCCTCGAAGGGTTCACGCACCTCATCCCGTTCGCCGCCGCGCACGAGATCATCCGGCAGGGCGCCACCGACCTCACGCTCGCCCGCATGACGCCTGACGTCGTCTACGACCAACTCATCGGCGCCGGCCTGGTGAAGAAGCTCGTCTTCTCCTGGGGCGGCAACCCCGGCGTCGGCTCGCTGCACCGCTTCCGCGACGCCGTCGAGAACGGCTGGCCGCGCCCGCTGGAACTGGACGAGCACAGCCACGCCGGCATGGCCAACCGTTATGTCGCCGGCGCCTCGAAGCTCCCCTTCACCGTCCTGCGCGGCTACCGGGGCTCCGACCTCGCGACCCGCACGGACACCGTGTCCACCGTCGTCTGCCCCTTCACCGGCGAGGAGCTGGCCGCCGTCGCCGCCCTCAACCCCGACGTCACCGTCATCCACGCCCAGCGCGCCGACCGTGACCACAACGTGCAGCTGTGGGGCGTGCTCGGCGTGCAGAAGGAGGCGGCGCTCGCCGCGCGCCGCGTCCTGGTCACCGTGGAGGAGCTGGTCGACGAGCTGCCGCCCACGCCCGGGGCCGTCGTCCTGCCCGGCTGGACCGTCGACGCGGTCGTCCCCGTGCCGGGCGGCGCGCACCCCTCCTACGCGAGCGGGTACTCCGTCCGCGACAACGCCTTCTACCAGGCATGGGACTCCGTCGCCCGCGACCGCGAGACGTTCCGGGCCTGGCTGGCGAAGAACGTGCTGAGCGAAGGAGCCGCCACCCGATGACCGGTCGAACAGCCCCCGGCGACCAGGGATTCACCCCGGACGAGCTGATGGAGGTCAACGCGGCCCGCGCGCTCGCCCGCGCGCGTACCTGCTTCGTCGGCATCGGACTGCCCAGCACCGCCGCCAACCTCGCCCGCCGCACCGTCAACCCCCGCCTCGTGCTCATCTACGAATCCGGCACCATCGGCTCCAAGCCCACCCGGCTGCCGCTGTCCATCGGCGACGGCGAACTGGCCGACACCGCGGACGCCGTCGTCCCCGTGCCCGAGGTGTTCAACTACTGGCTCCAGGGCGGCCGGATCGACGTCGGCTTCCTCGGCGCCGCCCAGGTGGACCGGTTCGCCAACGTCAACACCACCGTCGTCGACCGGGGCCCCGGCAAGCCGGAAGGCCGCCTCCCCGGCGCGGGCGGCGCACCCGAGATCGCCGCCAACTGCGGCGAAGTCCTGCTCGTCCTGCGGCACTCCACACGCGGCTTCGTCCAGCGGCTCGACTTCGTCACCACCCTCGGCCACGGCTACGGACCCCACGTCCGTACGAAGCTCGGCATGCCCGGTCGCGGCCCCGTCGCCGTCATCACCGACCTCGGCATCCTCCGCCCCGACCCCGCCACCTCCGAACTGACCCTCGCCGAACTGCATCCGGGCGTCACCGCCGAGCAGGTACGGGCCGCCACCGGCTGGGACCTCCGGGCCGCCGACCCGGTCGGCGTCACCGCGCCGCCGACCGCCGAAGAACTCCGCGAGCTGCGCGCCCTCAAGGCGGCGGGAAGGGGCCAGGCGTGAACCACGGGACGCCCCGCCCGCCCACGCAGGCGGAGATCAGCGCCGAGATCGCCGAGCTGCGCGCCGCCTACGCCACGGCGCGCGCCGAGGGCGCACCGCCCGCAGACCACCCCGCCCGCGACTATCCCCCCTACCGGTCGAGCCTGCTCCGCCACCCCCGGCAGCCCCTGGTGGCCATAGCCGGGGACCCGGAGACCGTGGAACTGCACACCCCGGTCTTCGGCCCCACCGACGTCACCGAGTGCGACGACGACCTGACGGTCCAGCACGCCGGGGAGCCGCTGGGCGAGCGCATCACCGTCTCCGGCAAGCTGCTCGACAGCCGGGGCCGACCGGTCCGCGGGCAGCTGATAGAGCTGTGGCAGGCCAACGCGGCAGGCCGCTACGCCCACTTGAGAGACCGTCACCCAGCGCCGCTGGACCCCAACTTCACCGGCGTGGGGCGGACGTTGACCGGGGACGACGGAAGCTACAGCTTCACCACCGTCAAGCCCGGCGCCTACCCGTGGCGCAACCACACGAACGCCTGGCGCCCCGCCCACCTCCACTTCTCCGTCTTCGGCACGGCCTTCACCCAGCGTCTGGTCACCCAGATGTACTTTCCCGGCGACCCGCTCTTCGCCCACGACCCGATCCTGCAGTCGGTCACCGACGACGCCGCCCGCGACCGCCTCGTCGCCGCCTACGACCACGGGCTCTCCCGGCCCGAATGGTCGCTCGGCTACCGCTGGGACATCGTCCTCGACGGCCCGTCGGCGACATGGAGCGAAGGCGCGCGCTGAGCGGCCGACGGCGGCCCCATACCCTCCGGCCCCTTGTGAGGCGAAACCCCCACACCCTCCGACCACTTGTGAGGCGAAACGCGGTGGACACCGACACCACGGGCGAGTACCGCCCCACCCCCTCCCACACCGTCGGCCCCTTCTACGGCTACGCGCTGCCCTTCACCGGCGGCGCGGACGTGGCGCCCGCCGGACGGCCCGACGCGATCACCCTGCACGGCCGCGTCCTGGACGGCGCCGGCGCCCCCGTACCGGACGCCCTCGTCGAGACCTGGCAGGCCGGACCCGACGGGACGCTCCGGGGCCGGCCCGGCTCCATGCGCCGCGACCCGGCCGACGGCGGCTTCCTCGGGCGCGACGGCACGGGCTTCACGGCGTTCGGCCGGTGCGCCACCGACGCCGACGGCCACTGGGCCGTCCGTACGCTCCCGCCCGGCCCGACCGGCGGCCCCGACGCCCCCTACATCAGCGTGTGCGTCTTCGCCCGCGGCCTGCTCCACCACCTCTTCACCCGCGCCTACCTCACGGATGAGGCGGCCGATCGGGCAGCGAGCGGCAGCGCCGCGATCGACGCCGACCCGCTGCTGTCCTCGCTCGCCCCGCGACGGCGACGGACCCTCCTGGCCGTCGCGGAACCCCACGGCCTGCACCGCTTCGACATCCGCCTTCAGGGCGAGGAGGAGACGGTCTTCCTTGAGTTCCGCTGATGATTCCGCTGCCGCCGCGTCCCCGGACGCCGGGCTGCTCGCTCCCGTCTGGGCCGGGTGCGCGGCCGAGGCGGCCACCGGCGACACCGCGTACCTCGCGGCGCTGCTCGACGCGGAGGCCGCCCTCGTCCGGGCCCAGGCGGCCGTCGGGCAGGCCCCTCGTGCGGCGGCCGACGCCGTCACGGCGGCGGCCCGCGCCGACGCCTTCGACGTACGGGACCTGGCCCTGCGCGCCCGCGCCGGCGGCAACCCCGTCATCCCCCTGGTCGCCGACCTCACCGGGGCCGTCGCCCGTACGGACCCCGAGGCGGCGGGGTACGTGCACCGCGGTGCCACGAGCCAGGACATCCTCGACACGGCGCTGATGCTGGTCGCCGCCCGTACCCTGCCGCACATCACCGGCGAACTGGCGCGCACCGCCGAGGCGTTGAGACGCCTGGCCGCCGTCCACCGCACCACCCCCATGCCCGGCCGCACCCTGACCCAGCACGCCGTTCCCACCACCTTCGGCCTCAAAGCGGCGGGCTGGCGCTCCCTGGCCCTGGACGCCCACGACCGGCTCGCCGCCGTACGAGCCCGGTTGCCCGCCCAACTCGGCGGCGCGGCGGGCACGCTGGCCGCCTTCGAGACCTCCGAGGTGTTCGAGGCATTCGAGACCTTCGGGACCTCGGGAGCCGACGAGGACCAGGAGTCCGGCGGCGGCGTGCTGCGGCTGCTCGGCCGGTTCGCCGTCGAGACCGGGCTGGCTGAACCCGAACTGCCCTGGCACACGCTCCGTACGCCCGTCGCCGACCTCGCGGGGGCGCTCGCGTTCTGCGCGGGGGCGCTGGGCAAGATCGCGGCCGATGTGCTCGTCCTCTCCCGCACGGAGATCGGCGAGGTGGCGGAGGGGAGCGGCGGCGGCTCGTCCGCCATGCCGCACAAGAGCAATCCGGTGCGGGCCGCGCTCATCGCCGCGTCGGCGCGGCAGGCCCCCGGCCTCGCCGGAGTCCTCGTCGGGGCGCTCGCCGCCGAGGACGAGCGGCCGGCCGGAGCCTGGCACGCGGAGTGGCAGCCCCTGCGCGAACTCCTGCGGATCGCGGGCGGCGCGGCACGGCAAGCCGCTGAACTCACCGAGGGCCTCTCGGTGTTCCCGGAGCGGATGCGCGAGAACCTGGACGCCGCCGGCGGCCTGATGGCCAGTGAGCGGATCGCCGCCGCGCTGACCCCGCCGCTCGGGCGCGCCCGCGCCAAGGACCTGCTGACCGCTGCCGCCCGCCGCGCCGCGGCCGAGCGCCTGCCGCTGGCGGAGGCGCTGACGGCGGCGCTCGCGACGGAGGTGCCGGGGGTGCTGGAGAAGGTCTCCGAGGACCGGATCCGGCGGCTGGCCGACCCCGCCGGCTACCTCGGCCGCGCCCCGGAACTGACCGACCGCGCCCTTCGGCGCCAGCCCAGGACGGACCTATGACCAGCCTCCACCACAAGGTCACCGGCGACAGCGACGGCGGGACGCCGCTGCTGCTCGGACCCTCCCTCGGCACCTCGCTCGCCGTCTGGGAGCCCCAGCTGCCCGCGCTCGACCCCGGCCGCCGGGTGCTGCGCTGGGACCTCCCCGGCCACGGCGGCTCCGCCGCCGGCCTCCTGCCGGGCGACGGCACCGCCACCGTCGCCGACCTGGCGGCGCTCGTGCTGCGGCTCGCCGACGACCGGGGCTGGGACCGCTTCGCCTACGCCGGGATCTCCCTCGGCGGCGCCGTCGGGCTGCACCTCGCGGTCCACCGCCCGGACCGCGTCGCCGCGCTCGCCCTGCTGTGCTCCTCCGCCGTCTTCGCCGACGCCGCCGCCTGGCGCGAGCGGGCCGCGAGCGTACGGGCCGGGGGCACCGGACACCTCGTCGGACCCAGCGCCGGACGCTGGTTCAGCCGCCCCTCGACGGCCGCCCGGCCGCCCGGCGCGGGGCTCCTCGACGATCTGCGCACGGCCGACCCCACCGGGTACGCGGCCTGCTGCGACGCCCTGGCCGGGTACGACCTCCGCGCCGAACTGCCCCGCGTCACCGCCCCCACCCTGATCCTCGCGGGCCGGGACGACCAGGCCACGCCGCCCTCCCACGCCCGCGAACTCGCCGACGGCATCCCCGGCGCGAGCCTCCTGGAGATCGCGCACGCCGGTCACCTCGCGGGCCTCGAACGGCCCCGGACCGTATCGGCGGCGCTACGGGCCCACTTCGCGCCGGGCTCGTACGCTCCCGGTCCCGCGGCGGCCCGCGGACGGACGGGGCGGAGCTGATGCGCACCACCGTCGGGATCATCGGCGCCGGGCCCGCCGGGCTGCTGCTCGCGCGGCTGCTGCACCGCGCGGGCGTCGACAGCGTCGTCCTGGAGAGCCGCGACCGCGCCTACGCCGAACACCGCCAGCGGGCCGGAGTCCTCGAACAGGGCACCGTGGACATCCTGCGCGCGTGCGGCGCGGGGGAGCGGATGGACCGTCAGGGGCTGGTCCACCACGGCATAGAGCTCCGCTTCGAGCGCCGGGCGCACCGGATCGACTTCCCCTCGCTCACCGGCGGCCGCGGCGTCATGATCTACGCGCAGACCGAGGTGGTGAAGGACCTGATCGCCCTTCAGCTCGCCGACGGCGGGCCGCTGCTCTTCGAGGCGCGGGCGCTGTCCGTCGAGGGCGCCGACACCGAGCGGCCCGTGGTCCGCTATCTGCGCGAGGGCCGCGAGCAGACGCTGGAGTGCGACTACGTCGTCGGCTGCGACGGCTTCCACGGCATCGCGCGGAACGCCGTGCCCGAGCGTGTACGCCGGACGTACGAGCGGATATACCCGTACTCCTGGCTGGGCGTCCTCGCCGATGTGCCGCCCTCCTGCGAGGAGCTGATCTACGCCCACTCGCGGCGCGGCTTCGCGCTGCACAGCATGCGGTCGCCCACCGTGAGCCGGCTCTACCTCCAGGTGCCGAGCGGCGACGACGCGGCCGCGTGGCCCGACGAACGAATCTGGGACGAGCTCGACGCCCGCTTCGCCATCGACGGGCAGTGGCGGCTGGAGAGGGGCCAGATAACCGCCAAGTCGGTGCTGCCGATGCGTAGTTGGGTCACCGAGCCCATGCGCTACGGCCGGCTGCTGCTGGCCGGCGACGCGGCGCACATCGTGCCGCCCACCGGCGCCAAGGGCCTCAACCTGGCCGTCGGCGACGTCGTCGTGCTCGCCCGCGCGCTGGCCGAGCTGAAGGAGTCCGGCTCCGCCGCGGCGCTGGACGCCTACTCGGACACCCGTCTGCGTCGGGTGTGGCGGGCCGAGCACTTCTCGTACTTCATGACCACCACCCTGCACACGGAGCCCGGCCAGTCCCCGTTCACCACGCGCCTCCAGCTCGCGCAGCTCGACCGCATCGCCTCCGCCACGGCCGCCGCCACCGAACTCGCGGAGAACTACACCGGGTTGCCCTTCACCTGAAGCAGCGTCTCGGCGGTGGACCGGGCGCGCCGGGCCGCCTCGGGCGACCCGGACACGGCGGCCGTGGTGATCGCCCCCTCCGCGAGCAGCGCGAGCTGCCCGGCCAGCTCGGGCGGGCCGCCGGCGTCGGCGGCGAGCTCCGCCAGATAGCGGTGGAAGGCGTCCTTGTGCTCGCGGGCCGCGGTGGCGACGGCGGGGGAGACCGCGCCGAGCTCGCCGAAGGCGTTGATGAACGCGCAGCCGCGGAAGCCGGGCCCGGCGAACCAGTCGTGCAGCCAGTCGAAGACGGCCAGCACCTTGACCCGCGGCCCGGTCCGCTCGGACACGTACGCGGCCAGCGACTCCCGCCACCGGGTGTCGCGCCGCCGCAGATACGCCTCGATGATGTCGGCCTTGGAGGGGAACAGCTGGTAGAGGCGCTTGAGCGAGACGCCCGACGCGGACCGGAGCTCGTCCATGCCCACCGCCTGCACCCCGCGCCCGTAGAAGAGCTCCTCGGCCGCGTCGAGCAGCCGGTTCCGGGCGATGTCGGGATCCACAGCAGACCTGCCTTGCGAGAGAACAATCGTTCTCCCACTGTACCGCCCGCCGGATGGGCGGTGTCGCGTGAGCGAAGTGCCAAGGGGCTGTGAACGATCCTTGTACGGCCGGGCGCGGGGAAGGGAACGGCCTTCAGCGGGCCTTCGCCGGGGCCTGCCGCCAACGGCCCGGCCGACCTCGAAGGATTGCCGCGAACGGGCCGAAAACGGGAATGAAAGAGAGTAGCTGGAGCACCCTTTGGGCCACGAGCCTATGACCGAAAGTAAGTTGACACATTCCGCCTGCGAAGTAACCATCGTCTCGATGTCCGAGACGGGGGCGCATACGGACAGTGGCGAAACATGGCACCACCGCGATGCGCCGGTCATTGCTAGGAGGAGCTATCACGTCATGAACCACTCCGAAACTCCCACCGATGGGGCGCCGGTCACCTTTGAGAGGCCGGTGCGTACTCTGATCAGTGGCGGTCCGGGGAGCCAAGAAGCCGTTGGGGGCGGCCAGAGGCAGCTCTTTGACGCAGCTCTCCACCCATGGGGGCGCACCCCTCGCGGGGCGCGACTTCGAAGGACTCTTCAGCCCGTAGGGAACGAAACCACGGCGTGGAGGCTCTGATGGCCTTGTATTTGGCCTCCTCTACGACCGTACCCGTATCGGCCGCCGGCACCCCGGTCGCCACCGTGAAGAGTCCGACCGCGACAATGGTCCGCCGGCAGCGGGCGAGTTCCCCGAATCCGGCTCTCACGACGATGGTTCCCATCGATTCCCTGTTGCCCGCCGACTCGCCCCGCACCACGGGTGAGGACGACGGGCATATTCAGGTACTGGCGGAATTGGATGCTCCACTTCCGCCCATTATCGTGCACCGTTCCACGATGCGCGTAATCGACGGAATGCACCGGCTCCGCGCCGCGCAAGTCAGCGGCGCGGAGTCCATTGAAGTCCGCTTTTTCGAAGGCACCGAGGAGAACGCCTTTGTCCTCGCGGTCAAGCTGAATGTCGCCAATGGGCTGCCGCTCTCCCAGAGCGACCGCACCGCGGCCGCCGTCCGGATCCTCGGCAGCCATCCGCAGTGGTCGGACCGGCGCATCGCCGCCGCCACCGGGCTCGTCGCCAGCACCATCGCGGCGATGCGCAAGCGTTCAACCGGTGGCATCGAGCAGTTGAACGCGCGGGTCGGCCGCGACGGGCGGGCCCGCCCGCTCAACTCCGCCGAAGGGCGCCGGCGCGCCGGCCAGGTCATCGCCGACCGGCCGCACGCCTCCCTGCGGGAGATCGCCGACGCGGCCGGGGTCGCCCCCGCCACCGCGAAGGACGTGCGCGACCGCATTCTCCAAGGCCGCGACCCCGTGCCGTCCAGACTGCGGGAGGCCGAGGCCCAGCAGGCGGCGGCTTCGGCCCGGGCGGCGGAGCCGGAGGCCGCGGCGGCCCGGTCCGGCGCGGACCGCCTCGACGCGCGGGCGCTCGCCGAGGCGACCGCCGCCGGGACGGCCCTGCCGAACATGCGCAAGGACCCCTCGCTGCGCACGGAAGCGGGGCGCACGCTCCTGCGGCTGCTGAGCGCTCACTCCATCGGCGAAGAGGAGAAGTGGCGGCGGCTCGTGGACAGCGTGCCCCGGCACCGGGCCGATTCGGTGGCCCGCGCCGCGCGGGCCTGTGCCGAACAGTGGGTCCGCTTCGCGAAGGAGCTGGAACTCCGGGGCACCTGAGCGCGGGCCGGGGCGTCAGTACGTCCGTATGCCCGTAGGCCCCGTCGAGGCCGGCGACGCCACGGCGCCGCCGGCCTCGACGGCGTTCACGGCTCCGCGCCGCACGGCGTATCGGTGCGCGGCGGAATGACCCGCGGATGATTACCCGGATGAATTGCCGACCCCCGCGGCCGGTGATGCGCACGGCCGTCGAACGGCGTTGGCACGCCTACCCCCAGGTGATAGTTTCGCGGCGTAATGCGGAGGGCCGAAAGCGGGGCGGGGAATTCCATCGGCTGTCGCTGATCGCGGTCACCGGGTATATACGCGCAATACCGTGGCCGCGGACAGAGCCCGCTGGGATTTTTTCGGACGCCCGCGGAAGAGGGAGTTTCGCTGTGACGGACGTGCAGGACTGGAAGCCGCTGGAGATTCGCCCCGAGGACGTCGGGACGCGGCCGGGGGCGGCCGGCCTGGTGGAGTATCTGAAGGGGCATCCAGGATTCGACTCGCTCCTGGCGGAGAACAAGGCCGTGGTGTTCCGGGACTTCGCCGTGACGGAAGGCGAACTGGAGCCCGTACTCGATCTGCTGCTGCCGAACCGGCTGGCCTATGTGCACGGGAATTCGCCGCGGACCAAAGTGGGGGAGAATGTCTACACCTCCACGGAATATCCGCAGGAGCTGACCATCTCCATGCACAATGAGCTGTCCTACAGCGCCCAGTGGCCGTCGCGGCTGCTGTTCTACTGCGCCGTCGCGCCGGGCTCCGGCGGCGCCACCCCCGTCGTCGACGGGGTGAAGTGGCTGGCGTCGCTGGACGACGAGGTGCGGGAGGCGTTCGCCCAGGGCGTGCGCTACTCCCAGAACCTGCACGACGGGCTCGGCCTGGGCAAGAGCTGGCAGGACACCTTCGAGACCGACGACCGGTCCGCGGTGGAGGCGTTCCTGGCGGGCTCCGCCGCCGAGTGGGAGTGGAAGGGCGACGGCAGCCTGCGGATCAGCCAGGTCCGGCCGTCCACCACCCGCCACCCGGTGACGGGCGCGGAGGTGTGGTTCAACCAGTCCGACCAGTGGCACCCCGCCGCCCTCGGCGACGAGACCGCGGCCGAGCTGGCCGAGCTGCTGCCGGCGGACGAGCTGCCGCAGTCGGTGACGTTCGCGGACGGCAGCCCCATTCCGGGGGAGTACGCGATCCAGGTGCGGGACCGGGGGCTGGAGGCCGCCGTCGACGTGGACTGGCGCCAGGGCGATCTGCTGCTGATCGACAACGTCCTCGTCGGGCACGGGCGCAGGCCCTTCACGGGCGACCGCAAGGTGCTCGTCGCGATGACCGACTGAGCCGCCCCGCACCCTCGCGCACGCCGCCTCGCCCGGCCGGCCGCGCTATCAGTCGTCCGCATCAGTTGTCCGCATTTCTGTACCGACATGTTGTGAGCTGCCCGCGCGGGCGGCCTTCGCGATGACAGGAGCCGATCCATGACGAATCCGTTCGAGGACGCCGAGGGCACCTATCTGGTGCTGGTGAACGACGAGGGGCAGCACTCGCTGTGGCCCGCGTTCGTGGAGGTGCCGGCCGGCTGGACGGTGGCGCTCCAGGAGACGGCGCGCCAGGCGTGCCTGGACTACATCAACGAGCACTGGACGGACATGCGGCCCAAGAGCCTCATAGCGGCCATGGACGGCGACGCCGCCTGACCCGGTCCGCCGACGGCGCGCGCGAGGCGGCCGGTCCACGGGGCGCGAACCCGTGGCCGGCCGCCTTCGCGCGTCATGGCGGGCCGCCGGACGACCTGACGAAAGTGGGGGTCGGATCCTGTCTAAGGACTCCTGACCACGTGCTCACCGGCCCGTAGCGTCCTTCCCACGCACCGCCGGAGAGGACTTGGACCACGATGCTCACCCTGCAGGGCCTGACGAAGAGGTACGGCGAGAAGACCGCCGTCGACCAGCTCACGCTGGACGTCGCGCCCGGTAAGATCACCGGATTCCTGGGGCCGAACGGCGCCGGGAAGTCCACCACGATGCGCATGATCCTCGGCCTGGACCACCCCACCTCCGGCACCGCCCTCATCAAGGGCAAGCGCTACGCGGACCTCGCGCACCCGCTGCGGGAGGTCGGGGCGCTCCTCGACGCCAAGGCGGTGCACCCCCGGCGCACCGCGTACAAGCACCTGCTGGCGATGGCCCGCAGCCACGGCATCGGCGCCAAGCGGGTGGACGAGGTCCTCGGCGTCGCCGGGCTCGGCGAGGTCGCCGGCAAGCGGGCCGGGTCCTTCTCCCTCGGGATGGGGCAGCGGCTGGGCATCGCCGGGGCGCTCCTGGGCGACCCCGAGGTGCTGATGCTCGACGAGCCGGTCAACGGCCTCGACCCGGACGGCGTGCTGTGGATCCGCACCTTTCTGCGCTCGCTGGCCGCCGAGGGCCGCACCGTCTTCGTCTCCAGCCACCTGATGAGCGAGATGGAGCTCACCGCCGACCGGCTGATCGTCATCGGCAAGGGCAAGCTCATCGCCGACGCCCCGATGGAGGACATCCTCTCCCGCAGCTCCCGGAACTCCGTCACGGTGCGCGGCCCCGAGGTCGAGGGCCTGCACATGCTGGCGAACCGGCTGCTGGAGGAGGCCGCCGACGTGGCGTGGCGGTCCTCCAACGAACTGGTCGTCACCGGCCTGAGCGTCGAGCGCGTCGGCGACCTCGCCCACGAGCGGCACGTACGACTCCATGAACTGCGCCCAGTGGAAGCCTCGTTGGAGCAGGCGTACATGGAACTGACGTCAGGGAGCGTCGAGTACGGAGAGCAGCAGCATGCCGTCCTCAAGGAGAAGCCGGACCGGCACGGGGAGACGCCACTTGTCGTCTGACCGCCGCGCCGCCGCCCCCGCGCACCGCATCACTTCCTCGCACCGAACCGCTTCCTCGCACCGAACCGCCGCCGGTGACCCGCACCGGCCCGGCGCCCTTCGCCGAACCGACCAGAGAGACCGCGTCCGATCATGAGCTCGCTGACTACCCACCCCGCGGCCACGCCCCGCGCCACACCCCGGCCCTCCGGCGGCGGCCTGCCCGGAGCCGTGGCCGCCGAGTGGACGAAGCTGTGGTCGCTGCGCTCGACCTGGTACTTCCTCCTCACCGCCGCGGCCGTGATGGCCGTGACGGCCGGGTGCATCGGCACCGTCACACACGACGCGACGGCCTCCGTCGCCCGCCCGGCGACCCTCGCGACCGTCTACGGCGTCGAGTTCGTCGTCGCGGCCCTGGCGATGCTCTCCGTCACCGGCGAGTACGCCACCGGCAGCATCACCAACACCCTCCAGTGCGTGCCCAACCGGGCGCGCATGCTGGTGGCCAAGAGCATCACGCTCGGCGGCGTCGCCTTCGCCGTGGGCGTCGTGCTGGCCGTCATCGGCGTGGCCGCGGGCGGCGCGGCCATGGACGCCTCCACCTTCGAGATGTCCTACGTGGCCGGGCAAGTTCTCGCCATCGCCCTGCACTTGGCGCTGCTGAGCGTACTGACCATCGGGCTCGCGGCCATCGTGCGCAGCTCGGCCGGCGCCATCACGGCGCTGTTCCTGCTGCTGCTCATCGTGCCGATGATCCTCCAGTCGATCCCCGCCGACTTCTTCACCGACCTGGCGCAGTTCCTGCCGCAGGCGGCGGGCTCGCAGTTCATGGCGGACGAGGCCGAGCTGTACGGGCCCGTGACCGGGCTGCTGATCCTCGTCGCCTGGGCCGCCGCGTTCCTGACCGGGGCCACGGTCGTCCTGCGCCGCCGCGACGCCTGAGCGCCGCGGGCAACAAGCCGGCTGGACCGGCGCCTTACTCCCCCGGAGGCGCCGGTCCAGTCCGTTCCTCGGAGCGAAGCGAGAGCTCCGAGGGGCCGCTCAGTCGTCCTCGTCCACCTGGCTCGCCTCGTGGGCGAGGACGGCGGCCTGTACGAGGCCGGGCGCGCGGAGCCCGCCGGGAGCGGGCCCCGCGCCGTACCGCGAGAGTTTCCTCATCGAGATCGAGTGGGAATCCGCGAAAGCGATAAACGCTCAGACCGCGAGCGGGGGAGTAATCCGCGCGTACTTCCCCCGGTGGTAGAGCAAGGGACCGGCCGCGTCGCCCGCGCCCAGTCCACGGACATCCGCCGTGACGACGAGATGGTCCCCGCCGTCGTATTCGGCCTGGAGTTCGCAGTCCACCCACGCCGCGACGCCGGAGAGCAACGGCATTCCATTGGGGGAGAGAGCCCACTCCACGCCGTCGAACTTGTCGCCGCCCGACCGGGCGAAACCATTGCTCAGCCCCTCCTGGCCGGCCGCGAGCACGTTCACGCAGAAGCGCCCCGCGGCGCCGATGACCGGCCAGGTCGTCGAGGACCGGCTCGGGCAGAGCAGCACCCGCGGCGGCCGCAGCGACAACGAGCTGAACGACTGGCAGGTGAACCCCACCGGGCCGTCCGGGCCGATGGCCGTCACGACGGTTATGCCGGAACAGAAATGTCCCATGACTGACCGGAACTCCTGAGGGTCGATCCCCTCCGCAGTCACGGCATTGGCGACGGCATCACGCACTGTCGCTCCTTCCTCCCGTTGAAGGGAAATGATACCGACCGGCTTTCACCCGGACAGGGCCGCCGGGAACCGAATTCCGGCCGACGGACCACAGTCCGCGGCCGGTCCGCCCGCCCCGATTCACACGGGATTCACGCGGCGCACACCGAGCGCGCCGATACTCCACAAGAGAAACCAAAAGGGAATCGCCATGCCCGACACCCGCCGCACCACGCCCGCCGCCCCCGCTCCGGCCACCCGCACCGCGATCCGGCGCCGCCTGCTGATGTGCGCCCCGAGCCACTTCGACGTCACCTACTCCATCAACCCGTGGATGGAGCCCGAGAAGCCCGTCGACGGCGGCCTCGCGCTCGCCCAGTGGGAGCGGCTGCGCGACCTCTACCGCGAACTCGGCCACACCGTCGACGTCATCGAGCCGGTCCGCGGCCTGCCCGACATGGTCTTCGCCGCGAACGGCGCCACCGTCATCGACGGCCGCGTCCTCGGCGCCCGCTTCCGGCACATGGAACGCACCGCGGAGGGCCCCGTCTACCTCTCCTGGCTCCGGGAGAACGGCTTCGGCCGGGCGCACTGGCCCGAGCACATCAACGAGGGGGAGGGCGACTATCTCCTCGCCGGCCGCCGGCTCCTGGCCGGCGCCGGCTTCCGGACCGACCCCCGGTCCCACGCCGAGGCCCAGGAGTTCTTCGGCCTGCCCGTCACCGGCCTGACCCTCGTCGACCCCCGCTACTACCACCTCGACACCGCCCTCGCCGTGCTCGGCGACGACGAGGTCATGTACTACCCCGCCGCCTTCTCCCCGGGCAGCCGGGCGGCCCTGCGCGAGATGTTCCCCGACGCCCTGCTCGCCACCGACGACGACGCCGCCGTCTTCGGCCTCAACGCCTTCAGCGACGGCCGCCATGTGCTGCTGCCCGAAGCCGCCACCCGCCTCGCCGCCGAACTGCGGGAGCGCGGCTACGAACCGATCGGCCTGGACCTGACCGAACTCCTCAAGGCCGGCGGCAGCGTCAAGTGCTGCACGTTGGAGCTGCGCACCGGCTGAGCCGACGGCCACCTGACGAAGGTCAGGGGTGCCCGCTGCCGTTTGTGCAGTGCGCCATCCGGCGTACCGCTCCTACGGTCGTTCCACAAGGGATCAACGCCCCCGCGCGGGGGCCGACTTCCCGCAGCAGAGGCCGACGCCCCCACACGGGGCCGACGTCCACGGAGGACCGCGAAGCAGGGCAGCGGACGCTCGCCGCCGGTACCGAATGCCCATCGAATGGAGACCAGCACACTCATGCTCCCGACATCCACCGCGTCAGCGGCAACCACCTCGTACGTCACCTCCATCGCGGACACCACGCAGCAGATACGCGCCGCCCAGCGGCTGCGCCACCAGGTCTTCGGCGAGGAGATGGGCGCCACCCTCCACACGCCCCTCGCCGGCCACGACATGGACGCCTACGACGACCTCGCCGACCACCTCATCGTCACCGACACGACCACGGACGAGGTGGTGGGCACCTACCGGCTGCTCCCGCCCGGCCGCGCCGAACACTCCTACTCGGACAGCGAGTTCGACCTCCGGGCGCTGGACGGGCTGCGGTCCTCCATCGTCGAGGCGGGCCGCTCCTGCGTCCACGCGGACCACCGCAGCGGCGCCGTCATCAACCTCATGTGGTCCGCGCTCGCCCGCTACGTCCTGCTCTCCGGCCACCGCTACCTCGCCGGCTGCGCCTCCGTGCCGCTCGCCGACGGAGGACAGGCCGCCTCCAGCGCCTGGCTGCTCGGCACCGCCAAGCACCCCTCGCCCCCCGAGCTGCGCGTACACCCGCACCGCCCCTGGATGCCCGCCGACCTGGAGGCCGTCCGCCCCAGCTACGCCGACCTGCCGCCGCTGCTCCGCGGCTATCTGCGGCTCGGCGCCTGGATGTGCGGCGCGCCCGCCCACGACCCCGAGTTCGACGTCGCCGACTTCTTCGTCCTGCTCGACATGGACCAGCTCAACGACCGCTACCGCCGCTATTTCCTGGGGGAGACCCGATGAACCCCTGGGCCGTGGACGCGGGGTGCACCCCCGGCTGCGCCACGCACGCCGCCCCACGCGTGCCGCTGGCGGAGGCCGTCCGCCGCTACGCGACTCTGAGCTGGGCGCTGGCCCGCAGCGCCGCCGAGGGCGAGCGGCTCGCCGAGTTCGAGACGCTGCGCACCCAGGCGCGGAGCGTGCTCACGGCGCTCGACGTACGGCTGGAGGCGGCGCCCGGCCCGCTGAGCGTCAGCGGGCCGAACGGGGTCGGCACGCTGATCGTCGCCAACCACGTCTCCTGGCTCGACATCGTCGCCGTGCTCGCCGTCGAACCGGCGACGCTGCTGGCCAAGCGGGAAGTGGGCGGCTGGCCGCTGATCGGCACGCTGGCCCGGCGGATCGGCACCCGGTTCATCGACCGCGAGGGGCTGCGCGCGCTGCCCGGCGCCGTCGCGGAGCTGACCGGAACGCTGCGCTCCGGCCGGTCCGTGGTGGTCTTCCCGCAGGCCACCACCTGGTGTACGACGTCCGGCGGCCGGTTCCGGCGCGCCACCTTCCAGGCGGCGATCGACGCGGGCGCGCCCGTACGGCCGATCACCATCGACTACCGCCAGCACGGCGCGCCCAGCACGGTCGCCGCCTTCCTCGGCGACGAGGGCTTCGGCACGTCGCTGCGCAGGGTGGCCGGCGCGGGCGGGCTCAGCGTGCGGGTCACCGCGCATCCCCAACTCGCCCCGGGCACGGACCGGCGCGAACTGGCCGCCCGTACTTGGTCCGCCGTGTGCGGCGCGGAGTCGCCCGCCCATGTTTGAGGTGTTCGACCGGCTGGTCGGGCTGTTGCAGTCCACTCTCGACTCGCCCTGGCTGTGGGCGATCGTCTTCCTGGTGGCCGGCCTGGACGCGCTGCTGCCGTTCATGCCGAGCGAGACGACGGTGGTCATGGTGGCCGTCCTGCTCGGCTCGGACCTGCCGCAGCTCGCGCTGCTCGCCGCGGTCGCCGCGGCGGGCGCGCTCGCCGGGGACTGCCTCAGCCACGGCATGGGCCGGTGGCTCGGGCCGCGAGCGGTCGCCCGGCTGCTGCGCGGCGAGAAGGGCCGGGAGCGCTACGAGTGGGGCCGCTCCATGGTCGCCCGGCACGCCACGACGCTGGTCGTGGCGGCGCGCTTCCTGCCGGGCGGACGGGTGGCCTCCGGGCTGTCCACGGGCAGTCTGGGATTTCCGCTGCGCCGCTTCGTCGCGCTGGACGCGATGGGTGCCGGCCTGTGGGCGGTCAGCAGTACGGCCATCGGGTTCGTCGGCGGGGCGAGCTTCGGCGACGACCCGGTGAAGGGGCTGCTGCTGGCGTTCGCCCTCGCCCTCCTGCTCGTCGGGGCCATCGAGTCGGCGCGCCGCCTCCGCGCGCGCCACGGCGGTGCGGTCGGCGGGCTCGTGCCGGACGGCCCGCGGCTCGCCGGACCCGCGGCCGAGCGGACGCCCGACCCCGCCGCGGAGACCGTCGCGCATTCCGACTGAGCGGCGGGGCGACTCGATCCAAGCGACTCTGCCCGAGCGCTGAGCGACTGAACGACTCTGCCCGAGCGACTGAACGACTGAACGACTCTGCCGGATCGACTGAACGTCTCGACGTCCGCCCGACGACCTGAATTCCGGATTCCGGGAATCCGGTTGTCTGGGCAGGGCGGGGCCGGGCGGGGCGGCAGCGACGGTGCGACAGCAGTGCGGGGCCGGAAATGGGCCGGGAATGCGGAATCATCCGCCCCGGCCCTTCGCCGTGTCCGGCGCCGCCCTTGCGAACCCGCCCGGATTCCGGTAGGAAGGCGCGCCGCGGCAATGCCTTTTACGCTGCCCCGCCCCCGGCGGCGGAATCGGCCGCGACCGTTCAAGGAGCCTCGGGCGGCCTTTGACTGTTCTTGATCTAGTGGGTAGCGTCGAACCGCTTTGGTGCTCATCGGCATTGTCGGCATCGACCGCCGAATCCGCGCACCGGAGCGGTCCTTGGCTGCGCAGTCCTGACGGGGGATGGTGGGCTGAATTTCCGGTCATCCGGTGACGGGGCCATTCGGTGACGGAATCGACGGGACAAAGTCCGGGCCGTAGGCCGGAACGTCCGCAACCGATTTCTTCCGCGTGGGTCGGCACCCTCGTTGTTTCTGTTCGCCCCGAATTCGCAGGGAGCTTTCATGGGGGCAACCATGCCCATGTTCCAGGAGATCACCGAGGCGCAGATGATGCCGCGGCTCGTGCGTCTCGGCCCGAATCTCTACGGGGCCGTCTTCACGCTGATGAAGCTGCTGCCGGCCCGCTATATCCTGCGCCGCGCCATGGAACGCGGCGACCTGGACCGGGACACCGTGATCACGGAGACGACGTCCGGCACCTTCGGCCTCGCCCTGGCCATGCAGGCGGCCCTCATGGAACGGGACCTGATCCTCGTCAGCGACCCCGCCATCGACGCCAACCTCTTCCGCCGCCTGGAGGACCTCGGCGCCCAGGTCGAGATCTGCCCGGAGCCCGCGCCCACCGGCGGCTTCCAGGAGGCCCGGCTGCGCAGACTCGCCGAGATCCGCGCCGAGCGGCCCAGCACCTTCTGCCCCGAGCAGTACACCAACCCCGACAACCCCCGCTCGTACGCCGTCGTCGCCGAGCAGCTCACCCAGACGCTCGGGCGGATCGACTGCGTCGTGGGCCCCGTCGGCTCCGGCGGCTCGATGTGCGGCACCGTCCGCACCCTGCGCGAACAGACCCCGCACACCCGCGCCATCGGCGTCGACACC
The DNA here is from genome assembly GCF_040654795.1 of Streptomyces sp. NPDC050617. Classification (NCBI taxonomy): domain Bacteria; kingdom Bacillati; phylum Actinomycetota; class Actinomycetes; order Kitasatosporales; family Streptomycetaceae; genus Streptomyces; species Streptomyces sp. NPDC050617. Next base: position 35,815 of record NZ_JBFAIS010000029.1, read on the forward strand.
CACCGCAGCGTCCTCTTCGGCCAGCCCGACGGCCCCCGCGCCCTGCGCGGCCTCGGCAACAGCCTCTGGCCCGCCAACCTCGACCACACCGTCTTCGACGACGTCCACTGGTGCACCGCCGCCGAGGCGTACGCCGCCACCCGCCGCCTGCACGCCAAGCACGCCCTCTTCCAGGGGCCGACCAGCGGCGCCGCCTACCTCGCCGCCGACTGGTGGGCCCGCCGCAACCCCGACTCGCTGTGCGTGGTGATGCTCCCTGACGAGGGCTACCGCTACCAGGCCACCGTCTACGACGATGCCTGGCTCGCCGAGAACGGCCACGCCGACGCCGCGATACCCGCCGAACCCGTCGAACTCACCCGCATCGACCAGGCCGAGGACCGCTGGAGCCGCCTCGCCTGGCGGCGCAGCCCGTACGGGCGCATACCCGGCGCGGTCGCCATGGCCGCCGCCGCCCCGCGCGACGCCGAGGCGCTCTCATGAGCGGTACGGGCCGGCTCACCGCCACCCTCGGCGCCCGCACCCAGCACGTGGTCTACGGCGACCCCGGACCCGCCGAGATCCGCCGCGAACTCGACTTCACCACCACCATCGACCTGGCCCACGTCGTCATGCTGACCGAACGGGGCCTGCTGCCCGCCCCGGCCGCCGCGGCCCTCCTCGGCCGCGTCAGCGAACTGCGCGCCACCGGCTTCGCCGAACTGCTCGACGAACCCGCCCCCCGCGGCCTCTACCTGATGTACGAGAGCCACCTGGTGGCGGCCCTCGGCGCGGACATCGGCGGCAAGCTGCACACCGGCCGCTCCCGCAACGACATCAAGGCCACCATCACCGCGATGCGGCTGCGCACGGAACTGACCGAGCTGCTCGGCCAGGTGCTGCGCCTCCAGGGCGTACTACTCTCCCGCGCCAGGGCGTACCGGCACACCGTCATGCCGGTCTACACGCACTTCCAGCCCGCCATGCCCATCACCTACGGCTACTACCTGGCCGGCATCGCCGTCGCCCTCGACCGGGACATCGACGCCCTGCGCCACACCCTGGCCGGACTCGGCCGCTGCCCGCTGGGCGCGGGCGCCGTCGCCGGTACGGACCTGCCCATCGACCCGGCCCGCACCGCCGCCCTCCTGGGCTTCGACGGGCCGCCGCTGCACGCCGTAGACGCCGTCGCCAGCCGGGACGGCGTGCTGCGGGCGCTGGCCGTCATCAGCGGCGTCGGCATGACGCTCAGCCGCCTCGCCACCGACCTCCAGCTGTGGAGCACCCAGGAGTTCGCGTTCGTCGAATTCCCCGAACGACTCGTCGGCGGCAGCTCGGCCATGCCGCAGAAGCGCAACGCGTTCCTGCTGGAGCACGTCAAGGCCAAGGCAGGCGTGGCGCTCGGCGCCTGGACGGCCGCCGCCGCCACCATGAAGTCCACCCCCTTCACCAACTCCATCGAGGTCGGCACCGAGGCCGTCGCCCCCGCCTGGGGCGCCCTGCACACCGTCACCGAGTCCGTGCTCCTGGCCCAGGTGCTCGTGAGCGGCGCCCGCCCCGCGCCGGACCGGATGGCCCAGCGCGCAGACGAGGGCTTCGTGACGGCGACGATCCTCGCCAACCGCCTGGTGCGGGAGGGAGTGCCGTTCCGAACCGCCCACCACGTCGTCGGCGCCGCCGTGCGCGAGGCCGTCGAGACCGGCGCCACCGCGCTGCGCCTGCCGCCGGGCACCCCCGGCGCCGAGCGGGCGTCACTGCCGCCGCTCGGCGACGTGGTCGCCGAACACGACCGCGGCGGCGGTCCGGGCATGTTCGCCACCGCCTTCGCCACCGCCCGCGAACGCCTGGCGGAACACGGCGGCTGGCTGCGCGGGCACCGGGAGCGCGTCGACGCCGCCCGGCACGGACTCCACACAGCGGTCGAGGCGCTCGTGGCCGGGGCGGACCCGGCGGGGCGGACCGGAAAGGCACGCGATGAGTGACACCGGCGACGGACGGCAGTGGTTCGCCTTCCTGGAGAGCAACACCACGGGAACCGGGCGGCAGTTCTGCGCGGCGGCCGCGGCCCGCGGCATGCGCCCGGTGCTGCTCGCCCGCGACCCCGGCCGCTATCCGTACGCGGCGGAGGACGGCATCGAGACCGTTGTGCTCGACACCGGGGACTTCGACGCCGTCCGGGAGGCGTGCGAGCACCTCGCGGCCGGGGCCGGGCTCGCCGGGATCGCCTCCAGCTCCGAGTACTTCGTGGCGTCCGCCGCCCGCGCCGCCGCGAAACTGGGGCTCCCCGCGGCCGACGGCGACGCCGTGGCCCGCTGCCGCCGCAAGGACGCCCAGCGCGACCTGCTCGCGGCGGCCGGCGTGCCCTCGCCCGCGTACCGTTCCGTCGGCGAGGTCGCCGAAGCCGTCGCCGCGGCGCGGGAGATCGGCTGCCCGGTGGTGCTCAAACCCGTCAGCGGCTCCGGCTCGGTCGGCGTGAAGCTCTGCCGCGACGAGGACGAGACGCGGCAGTGGGCGGACCGGCTGCTGTCCCGCGCGGCCGACGAACGCGGCACCCCCGTACCCCGCCGGCTGCTCGTCGAAGCGGCCGTCGACGGCCCGGAGTTCTCCGTGGAGACCTTCGACACGGATGTGGTGACCGTCGTCGGCAAGCACCTCGGGCCTGAGCCCTACTTCGTGGAGACGGGCCACGACGTGCCCGCGACCGCCCCCGAGGACATGCGGGCCGCGCTCGCCGACACCGCCGTACGAGCGCTCGCCGCCCTCGGCCTCGGCTGGGGCGCGGCCCACACCGAACTGCGCTGGTCCGCGGCGGGCCCCGTGGTCATCGAGGTCAACCCGCGGCTCGCCGGCGGCATGATCCCCGCCGCGGTCAAGGCGGCCACCGGCAGGGACCTCGTGGACGCGGTCATCGCCCGCGCCTGCGGCGGTCCGCTCCCGGCGCCCGGCCCCGCGGCCGGGCACGCCGCGGTCCGCTTCCTCATGGCGCCCGGAGCCGGCCGGGTCACGGCCGTCGGCGGGCTGGACGAGGCGGCGGCGGGCCCCGGCGTCGTCCTGGCACACGCCGCCACGGCCGCCGGCAGGACGGTGGGAATCACCCACTCCTTCCTCGACCGCCTGGGCTGCGCCGTGGCCGCAGGCCGGGACGCCGAGGAGGCCGCGCGGCGCGCGACGGCGGCCGTACGACTGATCAGGATCGAGATGCGGGCCGCGGAATGGGACGAAGGAGGCGGCGGGCGATGACGGGGAACGCGAGCCAGGGGGCGCCCACCAGCGCCCCGCGGTGGACCGAGCGCCACAAGCCCGGCCAGGGGACCGGCGAACACCGCGGCCGGATCCCCGAGGAGCTGGTTGCGGACCTCCGCCGCGCCGCCATACGGCTCGGCACGGACCTCACCGCCCTGCTGCTCGCCGCGCACGCCCGCGTGCTGGCCACCGTGACGGCGGAACACGAGCTGAACACCGGACAGGTACGCACCGCCGACGCGGCTCCGACGGCGCTGCGGCTCACCGTCGCCGACTCCACATGGGCCGAACTGGTGCGCGCGGCCGGGGAGTCGGCGTCTTGGGAAGCGGCGCGGGCGGCCGAGATCGTCTGCGATCTCGCCGCCCTCGAAGACCGACGACCCGAAGCGCCCTGCTCCGCAGAGGCCGTCGATGACGCTCTGGGCGACGGCGTGCTGCTGCGCGTCGCCTTCGCCCCCGACGGAGCCGGACTCTCGCTGCGCGTACTCTTCGACCGCGCCACGCTGAACGAGGAGTACGCGGCCCGGCTGACGGGCTATCACCTCACCGCGCTCCGCTTCCTCGCCGCCGACCCCGACGCCCAGCACCACCGGCAGAGCCTGCTTTCCCCGGCCGAGACGGAGACCCAGCTCTACGGCCTGTCCGGACCACGGACCGGGCCGCCGGAGGGGACGTTCTCGGACCTCTTCGAGGAGCAGGTCCGCGGCGGGCCCGACCGGATCGCCGCGGCGCACGGCACGGACCAGTGGACGTACGGCGAACTCAACGCCCGCGCCAACCGGTACGCCCACGCCCTGCTCGCCGCCGGAACGCAGGCCGAGGACGTGGTGGCCGTGGTCATGCGCCGCGGCCTCGACTGGATCGCCGCGGCCCTGGGCGTCTTCAAGGCGGGCGGCGTCTACCTGCCCGTACATCCGGACTTCCCGGCGGAGCGGACGGCGGCCCAACTCGACCGCAGCGAATGCGCGTTGGTGCTCGCCGAACCGTCGGCCGAGGCGCGCGTACGGGAGGCCGCGGCCGGTCTCGACCGGCCGCCGCGCATCCTGATCACGTCTCAGGCGGCGCAGGCGGGCCCGCCTGCGAACGACGGGAATCCGGGGATCGCCGTCGCCCCCGGCCAGGCGGCGTACATCTACTTCACGTCCGGCTCCACCGGCGCTCCCAAGGGCGCGCTCTGCGAGCACGCGGGACTGCTCAACCACCTCCATATGAAGATCGAGGACATGGGCATGACGGCGGGCGGCGGCGAGGTGAGCGCCCAGACCGCCGCCCAGTTCGTCGACATCTCGCTGTGGCAGTTCGCCGCGCCGCTGCTGGTCGGCGGCAGCACCCGCGTCGTGGACACCGACACGCTGCTCGACGTCGACCGCTTCCTCGACGAGATCGTGCGCGGCGCGGTCACCGTCGCCCAGGTCGTCCCCTCCTACCTGGAGGTGCTGCTCGCGCACGTGGAGCGGCACCCGCGGCCGCTCGGCGGCCTGCGGGCGCTGTCGGTGACCGGCGAGACGCTGCGGCTGGAGCCGGTACGGCGCTGGTTCCGGGCCTACCCGCACATCAGGCTGGTCAACTCCTACGGGGCCACCGAGGTGTCCGACGACACCATGCACGAGGTCATGGACCGCGCGCCGGAGGGCGACTTCGTCCCCGTCGGCCGGGCGCTGCGCAACGTCAACGCCTATGTGCTGGACGAGAACCTGGCGCTGGTGCCGCTCGGCTCGCCCGGCGAGATCGCCTTCTCCGGCGTCTGCGTGGGGCGCGGCTACATCAACGACGAGGAGCGGACCCGGCAGGCGTTCGTCCCCGACCCCTTCCGGGCCAACACCCGGATGTACCGCACCGGGGACTTCGGGCGCCGGCTGCCGGACGGGCGCGTCGAGTACCTCGGGCGCCGCGACGAGCAGGTCAAGATCCGGGGCTTCCGCATCGAGATCGGGGAGATCGAGAACCGGCTGCTGGCCATGGCGGACGTCCACGACGCCGCCGTGGTCATCGAGGGCGCGGCGGGCGGCCCCCGCAACCTCGTCGCCTTCTTCACCGGCGGCGAGGAGCTGGACGCCGAGCGGCTGCGGGACTTCCTCGCCGGATCGCTGCCCGACTACATGGCGCCCACCTACTTCCACCGGCTGCGGCGGCTGCCGCTGACCGAGAACGGCAAGGTGGACAAGAAGGCGCTGACCCGGCTGGCCGGCACGCTCGGCCACGGCGGCGCGCCCTACGTCGCGCCGCGCACCCCCACCGAGCAGCGGCTGGCCACGCTCTGGGCGGAGGTGCTGAACACCCCGCTGGAGCGCATCGGCCGGGACGACGACTTCTTCGAGCTGGGCGGCTCCTCGCTCGCCGGGGTGCGGCTCGTGGTCCGGATGGACCGGGAGCTCTCCCTCAAACAGCTCGTCGGCCACCCCGTGCTCAGCTCCCTCGCGGCGGTGCTCGACGGAACGCACCCCGAGGGCGACGGGCCGCCGGCGGACGGTCTGCTCCAGCCGCTGTCCCGCGTCGACGCCCCGCACCACAGCCTGGTCTGCTTCCCCTACGCGGGCGGAAACGCCGTCAACTTCCGTGCGCTGGCGGCGGAGTTGGAGCGTGACGGCATCGCCGTGTACGGGGTGGAGCCGCCCGGACACGATCTGGCCGGCGACGGGGAGCCGCTGGCCGACGTGGCGGAGGTGGCCCGCCGGGTGCACGCGGAGATCGTGGCGCGGGTCGGCACGCCCGTACTGCTGTGGGGGCACGGCGAGGGCGCGGCGGCGGCGCTGGAGACGGCGCGGCTGCTGGAGGCCGAGGGCCGCCGGGCGGAGCGCGTCTTCATCGGGGCGCTGCTGCTGGAAGAGATCGACGGCCTGCGGCGCGAGATGCGGACGGTCGCCGACGCCGACAACCGCACCCTCCTCGCGCGGCTGCGCGCCGAGAGCGCCTATGTCGAGCTCGACGGGCTCAAGCCGGAGCGCGCCGAGGTGGTGGGCTCGGCGTACCGCCATGACGTGCTGAGCGCCAACCGCCATCTCATCACCGTCCGGCAGAACGCCGAGCGGTACGGCATCACTTCGGCGGTGGACGTGGTCGTCGCGCGGGACGACGCGACGACCAGCGGGTTCGGGGAGCGGCACGGCGAGTGGAAGCTGGTCGCGGACACGGTGCGGCTGCGCGAACTCGCCGAGGGCGGACGGTATTTCGTCCGGGCGTCGCCCGTGGACAGCGCGGCGCTGGTGCGGGCGGCGTGCGAGCGGCCCCGGCGGACCACGGTGTGACGCTGAGGCCGACGCCGACTCGGAGGCGTGGAGGCGGAGACGCGGAGGCGCGGATGCGGACATCGGCATCGACACCGATGCCGACGCCGACGCCGACGCCGACCGGACGGTCCCAGCAAGGTTTCGCAGGCACAGGGAGATCGGGAGATCTTGATGACGATGACGGGGGAAGTCGCGCTCACCGGAGGGCGCCGCACGGGCGCGACCGGCATGAGCTCGACGTTCGGGACGTTCGGCGAGCTGCTGCAAGGCGTGCTGCCGGAGGACGACGGTGACTTCCTGGTGACGCTGCCGGTGGCCCGGTGGACGTCGGTCACCTTCCAGACGTACCCGGACGGCGACGGGCTGCACGTATGGCCGCCGCACAAGAAGAAGGCGCTGCGGCTCGTCTCGATGATCATGGATGACGCCCCCGCCCCCAGCGGCGGCCTGCTGACCATCGACAGCATGCTGCCGGAGGGCAAGGGGCTGGCCAGCTCCTCGGCCGACCTGGTGGCCACCGCCCGCGCCGTGGGCAACGCCCTCGACCTGCCGATGCCGCCGCGCCGCATCGAGCGGTACCTGGCCCGTATCGAGCCCACCGACGGCGTGCTCTACCCGGCCGTCGTCGCCTTCCACCACCGCAGCGTGCGGCTCCGGGCGCGGCTGGGGTCCCTGCCGTCGATGGCCGTGGTGAGCATCGACGAGGGCGGCGCGGTGGACACGGTCGACTTCAACCGGATACCCAAGCCCTTCACCGCCGCGGACAAGCGGGAGTACGCCCGGCTGCTGGCGCGGCTGACCGGCGCGGTGGCGCGCGGCGACCTCGCGGAGGCGGGCGCGGTCGCCACCCGCAGCGCCCGGATGAACCAGGCGCTCCGCCACAAGAAGTCGCTCGACGCGATGATCGCGATCTGCGAGGAGATGGGCGGGCTGGGCGTCGTGGTCGGCCACAGCGGGACGACGCTCGGCATCCTCCTGGACACCGCCGACCCGGCGTGCGTGGGCCGGCTGGCCGCCGCGGCGCAGGCGTGCGAGGAACTGGCGGGGAACGTGACGGTGTACCGCACGCTGAGCTTCCATTAGGCCCCGGCGGATCGGGCCCTCGGGGCCCGCGAGGGACAGATCGGGCCGGTGCGCGGCGTTCCGGGCGTCCGGGGCCCGCGGCCGGGGTATCAGCCATTCGGTCCTCCGGGACGGCGGGTTCGCCGGTCGGTGAGCGCCCCCGGGGCGAAGAGATGCGAAGGTGCCCCATGGCCATCAGGCGAACGGTCCTCCGGCTCGGCAGTCTCGTCCTCGGCGCGTGGGCGCTCTCGTGCCCGTCGGCGTCGGCGGGCGGCGGCGCCGACGCGGCCGAACCCTCACGCGGGGACCGGGTGCCCGCGACGGCGCTCGGCGCGGACGCGGGATGCGAGGTGCCGCCCGTACACGACGCGGAGGTCATAAGGACCGTGCGCCGGGTCGGCGACGGCCTGGGCGTCGGCGAGAAGGTGATGCTCGCCGGGTTCGAGGCCGGCTGGGTCGAGTCCCATATGAACAATCTGGCGTGCGGCGACCGGGACTCCGTCGGCGTCTTCCAGCAGCGCCCGAGCCAGGGCTGGGGCACGCCCGAGCAGTGCATGGACGTGGCGTACGCCGCGAACTCGTTCTTCATCCGGGCCGTCGCCGTCGACCGCGGCCACCCCGCCTGGACCGCGGGCCAGGTCGCGCAGGAGGTCCAGCGGTCCGCGTTCCCCGACCGGTACGACGCGGCGGAGACCAAGGCCCGCGCGCTCCTCGACGAGGCCGGCGGGACGGGCGGGGCCGGCGCGATGGACGGGTCCGGCGGGACGGACGGGGCCGGCGGGCCGGGCGACGGCTCCGAGGGCTGACCCCCGGTCACGACGGCCTCCCGAACCCGGCGATCCTCTGGTCAGAGCGTCACCCGCCGTACGCGAAGCTCCTGCCCGTCCGCCCGCTCCCCGCGCCCCGCCGAGAGGCGGACCGCCGCGAATGGCCGAACCATGGGTAGGAGCCCGCGAAACCGAGCAGGAGACAGATCATGACGCGACCCAGGATCCTCATCGTCGGCGGCGGCTTCGCCGGAGTCGAGTGCGCGCGCAGGCTGGAGCGCACCCTGGCCCCTGGAGAGGCGGAGATCGCCCTTGTGGTGCCCTTCAGCTATCAGCTCTATCTGCCGCTGCTGCCCCAAGTGGCCTCCGGGGTGCTCACCCCGCAGTCGGTCGCGGTCTCCCTGCGGCGCGGGCTGCGGCGCACCCGGATCATCCCCGGCGGCGCGATCGGCGTGGACGGCGCGGCCAAGGTCTGCGTCATCCGGAAGATCACCGACGAGGTCGTCGACGAGTCCTACGACTACATCGTGCTCGCCCCCGGCTCCGTCACCCGGACCTTCGACATCCCGGGCCTGACCGAGTACGGGCGCGGCATGAAGACCCTCGCCGAGGCCGCGTACATCCGCGACCACGTCATCGCCCAGCTCGACCTCGCCGACGCGGCCACCGACGAGGCCGAGCGGGTCTCACGGCTCCAGTTCATCGTGGTCGGCGGCGGCTACGCGGGCACCGAGACCGCCGCCTGCCTCCAGCGCATCACCACCGCGGCGGCCGCCCGCTACCCCCGGCTGGACCCGAAACTCATCAAGTGGCACCTCATCGACGTCGCACCGAAGCTGATGCCCGAGCTCGGCGACAAGCTCGGCGCCGACGCCATGGAGGTGCTCCAGCGCCGCGGTATCGAGATCTCCCTCGGCGTCTCCGTCGCCGAGGCCGGGCCCGAGACGGTCACCCTCACCGACGGCCGCGAACTGCCCTGCCGCACCCTGATCTGGACCGCGGGCGTCGCCGCCAGCCCGCTGGTCGCCACCCTCGACGCGGAGACCGTACGCGGCCGGCTCGCCGTCACCGACCGGATGACGCTGCCCGGCTTCGACGGCGTCTTCGCCCTCGGCGACTGCGCGGCCGTGCCCGACGTCCATACGGGCGACGGGGCCATCTGCCCGCCCACCGCGCAGCACGCGCAGCGCCAGGGCAAGGCGGTCGCCGACAACCTCACCGCCACCCTGCGCGGCGCGCCGCTGCGCCCGTACGTCCACAAGGACCTCGGTCTGGTCGTGGACCTCGGCGGCAAGGACGCCGTCTCCAAGCCGCTGGGCGTCGAGCTCAAGGGCATCTCCGCGCAGGCCGTGGCCCGCGGCTACCACCTGATGGCGCTGCGCACCAACGTCGCCAAGATCCGCACGGTGACCAACTGGCTGCTGAACGCCACCGCGGGCGACGATTTCGTCCGCACCGGCTTCCAGCTGCGGCGCCCCGCGACGCTCAGCGACTTCGAGTACACCGACGTCTACCTGACCCCCGATCAAGTGCGGGAGCACACCAAGGCCATGTCCGTGCGTCACTGACAGGGCGACGGGCGCGCCGCGCCCATGGCGCGCCGGGCCGGGCGTACGGACCGCCGCGCGACCGATCCGTACGCCCGCGACCGGCGCGTACGCCCGACCGGGCCCGTGCCACCGGCTCTCGCGTCGAAAATGCGGGCAAATAGTGACAGAGTGGCCTCATGGTTGATCGGGGAGCGACGCCGGCCGCCGTATCGCTGCCGGGCGACTGGCCCGCGCACCCGGACCTGACGCTGGCCCTCAACCGCATGGGCACCTTCGACTGGGACCTGGACAGCGGGCTCATGCACCTGGACACCGCGGCCCTCGCCGTCTTCGACCTCACCCCCGAGGAGTACGACGGCAACCCGGAAACCCTCTTCGGCCGCGTCCAGCTCACCGAGTCCGCCCAGCTCGACGGGCTCGTGGCGCGGGCCCTGAAATCCGGCGGCGCCTCCTACGGGGCCTACTTCCGCGTCCGGCGCCGCGACGACACCCCCCGATGGGCCCACATCCAGGGCCACATCCGCCGCGACCAGCAGGGCCGCCCGCATCGCATCCTCGGCGTCTTCCGCGACGCGACCGCCGAACTCGCCCATTCGGCAGAACGCCGCGACGCGCCCGCCGGCAGCCGCCACCAGAGCGCCGTCGTCGAACGGACCACCGCCGCCCTCGCGCACGCCAGGACCGTGCAGGACGTCATCGACGTCCTCAGCGACTCACCCGGCCTGGAGCGACTCGGCGCCGACAGCCTCGTCGTCGGCCTCATCGAGGGCGGCCGCATCCACCTGGTCGCCGAGGGCCCCACCGACTCCTTCGTGCCCGGCACCCGCTACACCCGGATCGACGACAACTACCCGATGAGCGAGGTGGTACGGACCCTCGCGCCCCGCTTCATCGGGTCCCGCGAGGACTTCGCCGCCTCCTACCCCGAGCTGTGGGAGCACATCGACGCGCTCGAACTCTCCTCCGCCGCCTATCTGCCGCTCATCGCCCAGGCCCGCCCCATCGGCGCGCTCGGCCTGCTCTACCGCGCAAGGCAGGGCTTCACCCCCGAGGAGCGCGCCCTGCTCGTCGCCCTCGGCAGCACCATCGCGCAGAGCCTGGCCCGCGCCATGCTCTTCGACCAGGAACACGACCTCGCCGAGGGCCTCCAGCAGGCCATGCTGCCGCGCCGCATCCCCTCCGTCCCCGGCGCGCAGCTCGCGGTGCGCTACCGCTCCGCGCGGCTCGGCCGGGACATCGGCGGCGACTGGTACGACGTCATCCCGCTGCCCGGCGGCCGCGTCGGCGCGGTCATCGGCGACGTACAGGGCCACGACACCCACGCCGCCGCCGTCATGGGCCAGCTGCGGATCGTCCTGCGGGCGTACGCGTCCGAGGGCCACGCGCCCGCCACCGTCATGGCCCGCGCCTCCCTCTTCCTGCACGAACTCGACACCGACCGCTTCGCCACCTGCACCTACGCCGAGGCCGACCTCGCCACCGGCGAGCTCAGGCTCGTACGGGCCGGGCACATCGACCCGCTGCTGCGGCACACCGACGGCACCTGCCGCAGGCTGCCCTTCCCCGGCGGGCTGCCGCTCGGCCTGTCCGCCCAGTTCGGCCGGCTCGACTACCCCGTCACCGCCCTGGAGCTGGACCCGGGGGAGACCCTCCTGATGTGCACCGACGGCCTCGTCGAACAGCCCGGCGCCGACCTGGACGACGGCTTCCAATGGCTCACCGAGATCGTCCGCGACGGCCCGCACGACCTCCAGGAACTCGCCGACCAGCTGTGCGAGCGGGTCGACGAGCGCTCCGGCGAGGACGACCTGGCCGTCCTGCTGATGCGCCGCACCGGCACCGCAGCGCACAGCGGCGGCCGGCTCCAGCAGCACATCGCCTCCGCCGACCCCGAGGCCCTGTCCGCCGCCCGGCACATGATCCGCGCGGCGGTACGGGCGTGGGGCGCGCGCGAACGCGCCGACGACATCGAACTCGTCGCCGACGAGCTGATCACCAACGCCCTGCTGCACACCGACGGGTCCGCCGTCGTGACCGCCCGGATGCTCCCCGGCACGGGCGGCGAACGGCGGCTGCGGATCGAGGTCGAGGACCGGTCCAGCGCCATGCCGCGGCGGCGGGAGCCCGGCGAGGCGGGCGTCTCGGGGCGCGGCCTGCTGCTCGTCGACGGACTGGCGGACGTATGGGGCGTGGAGTCGCGGGGGGCCGGCAAGTGCGTGTGGTGCGAGTTCACCTGCCCCGAACGCGGCTGCTGAATTCCCGCCCCCGGCGTACCGGGCGCAGCACAATGGGTGCCGGAGCCAAGGCCGTCACCGCAGCGCGTACCGTGCCGCACCCCCAGGAGGACCCGGCCATGAACGAGCCGACCCGCCGCCCCGACCCGACCGCCCCCACCGCACCGCACCCCCGCGCCGTGGTCCTCGGCACCGGCCTCGCCGGACTGCTGACCGCCGCCGTCCTCGCCGGAGACGGCGTGTCGGTCACCCTCGTGGACCGGGACCGGCTGCCCTCGACACCCGCCGCGCGCAAGGGACTTCCGCAGGCCCGCCACGCCCACCTGCTGTGGTCGGGCGGGGCCCGCGTCATCGAATCCCTGCTGCCCGGCACCACCGACCGGTGGATCGCGACGGGCGCCCGCCGCATCCCCCTGCCGACCGGCCTCGTCGCCCTGTCGGCGAAGGGCTGGCTGCCCCGCTGGCCCGAGATGCAGTATCTGATGGCCTGCACCCGCGACCTGCTGGACTGGGTCGTACGGGAACAGGTCCTCGCCAGGCCGGGCGTGACCCTCCGCGACGGCGCCGATGTGCTCGGACTCTCCGGCGACGCCCGGCGTGTCACCGGGGTCCGGCTCCGCGACACGGGCGCCGCGGACGGCGTGGCGCACCTGGCCGCCGACCTCGTCGTCGACGCCACCGGACGCGGCTCCCAGGCGCCGCGCTGGCTCTGCGAACTGGGTCTGCCCGCCGTCCGGGAGGAGCGCGTCGACTCCGGACTCGCCTACGCCACACGGCTGTTCCGCGCCCCGGAGGGGTCCGAGAACTTCCCCGTCGTCAGCGTGCAGCCCAAGGCCGGGCTGGCCCGCCCCGCCCAGGGCGCGACGCTCGTCCCCATCGAGGGCGGCCGCTGGCTGATCACCGCGTCCGGCACGCGCGGCGGCCAACCGCCCACGGACGCCGACGGGTTCGAGGGATTCTGCCGACAGCTCGACCACCCCGTGCTCGCCGACCTCATCGCCCGCGTCGAGCCGATCACCGACGTGTTCGTCTCCCGCAGCACCGTCAACCGCCGTCGCCGCTTCGAGCAACTCCCGCGGTGGCCCGCCGGGTTCGTCGCCGCGGGCGACGCCGTCGCCACCTTCAACCCCGTATACGGCCAGGGCATGTCCGTGGCCGCCCTCGGGGCCGACGCCCTCCGCCGGGAACTGCGGCGCGGCGGCCTCGGCGACCCGGGCCTCGCCCGGCGGGCGCAGCGCGCCCTGGCCCGTACCGCCGACAGCGCGTGGGACCTGGCCACCGGGCAGGACATCCGCTACCCCGGCGCGATCGGCGACCAGCCGCCGGTCGCGGCCCGGCTGCTGCGCGGCTACTTCGACCGGCTGATGCGGTCCGCCACCGGCCGGCCCGACGTGGCGCGGGCCATGATCGACGTGATGACGCTGTCCGCGCCCGTCGACGCCCTGCTCCGCCCCGCCGTGGCCCTGGCCGTCCTGCGCGGACCGGGTGCCGCACCGCTGCCCGGCCCGCCGTTCACGGAGGCGGAACGCGACCTGTGCCGGGCGCCGCGGTGACGCCGCCACGGGCGTCCGTGATGCAACGGGGGCGCCCGCCGAGCCCATCGGCTCGGCGGGCGCCCCCCATCGGCAACGGCTCAGACGTCCGCCGACGTGTCGATGATCTGCCGGATCGCCGCGCCGCTCGCCAGGTCCTCCATGGCCGTGTTCAGCCCGCTCAGCGGCAGCGTCCCGGTGTGCATCTGCTCCACCGGCATCTGCCCGGCGCGCCACAGGCCCAGATAGCGCGGGATGTCCCGGCGCGGCACCGCGTCGCCCATGTACGAGCCGACGAGCGACTTGCCCTCACCGGCGAACGCCAGCGCCGGGACCTCAAGCTTGCGGCCCGGCGCGGGCAGCCCCACCGAGACGACGGCGCCGCCGCGGGCCACCGACTCCAGGCACCCCGCCATCACCTGCGGGCTGCCGACCGCCTCCACGGCGAACTCGGCGCCGCCGCCCGTCACATCGGCCACGGTCCCCGCGTCCTCGGGCGCGAACACATGGCTCGCCCCCAGCCGCAGCGCCAGCTCCCGCTTGGCGGGAACAGGGTCGACGGCGACGATCGGCCAGGCGCCGACCGCGCGGGCGCCGAGGACGGCGGAGAGCCCCACCCCGCCCAGGCCGTGCACCGCCACCGACTGACCGGGCCGCACCGCGGCGGTGTTGATGACCGCGCCCGCCCCCGTCAGCACCGCGCAGCCGAACATGGACGCCACCGAGAACGGCACGTCCTCGGGAATCCTGACCACGGACTCCTGGGCGACGACCGCGTACCGCGCGAACGCCGAGACCCCGAGCTGATGGTGGATCACCTCGCCGCCCGCGCCGCGCAGCAGGGACGGGCCGTGCAGCAGCCCGCCCGACCCGTTGGCCTCGGCCGCCGCCGCGCACAGCGCGGGGCGCCCCTCGCCGCACCGCACGCACCGCCCGCAGCTGGGCACGAAGACCAGCGCCACATGGTCGCCCGCCTCCACGTCGCGCACCCCCGGCCCGGCCTCCTCGACCACGCCGACCGCCTCGTGCCCGAGCACCATCGGCAGCGGCCGGACCCGGTCGCCGTTGACGACCGACAGATCGGAGTGGCACAGGCTCGCCGCGGCGATCCGCACCAGCACCTCGCCCTCGCGCGGGTCGCCGAGCTCGACCTCCTCGATCTCCACCGGCCGGGTGGCCCCGTACGGCCGCTCGGTGGACGTGGCCCGCAGTACCGCCGCCGGCATCCTCATACGGCGGCCTCCCCGCACGGCGCGACCTGCACGACCTCGCGGTGCTCCAGCAGCGGGACCACCTTGCCGAGGACGATGGACCGGAAGTGCTCGCTGGCGCAGTGCGCGGTGAAGTCCGCCTCGGCGTCGTACTCCTCGTAGAGCACGATCGTACGGTCGTCCGCCGTGCCCTGGTGGACGCGGTACCCGCGGCACCCCCTCTCGCCCAGCGAGGCCCGCGCCATCTCGGCGAGATGGGCGAGCACCTCGTCCTGCGCGCCGGGCGCGGTGCGGTAGCGGGCGATGACGACATGACTCACGGTGTTCTTCTCCTGACGAGGGGGGCGGCGTGCGCCGGGACCGGCGGGAGCTGGTCCCGGCGCAGCTGCCACAGACGGGGGTCGGAGGTGGCCACGGCGCTGGCGCCCAGCGCGATGGCCACGGCCGCGTCCTGGGCGGTCTCGATGAACCCGGCGGCGACGAACGGGGTCATCGCCGTCTGGGACTCCGGGCTCATGTGCGCGACGATCGGCGCCGGCATCAGCTCGACGAGATCGGGCACGCCGCGGGCGACCGCGTCCAGGCTCCGGCGCAGATTCGAACGGTCGGTGACGAAGACCTTCTGCATGGTGAGAAGCCCGAGCGGGCGGCCCTTCTCGACCAGCGAGAGCCGGGTGGAGACCATCCCGCTCGCGCCCATGTGCTTGAGGAACTCCAGCGCGCCCCGGTCCTGCGCGAGGCCCGGACTGCTGTCCACGTTGACGAAGACGGTCTTGCCGGACTTGCGCAGGGCCGGGACGATCTGCGGCAGCTGCCCCACCGACATCGACGCGAGGATGCACACCGATGCCGGCGCCTCGGCGAACTGCCGCAGCAGCTGCGGGCCCACGACCGACGCGATGACCGGGACCTCGGCGAGGGCCGCCGAGAGCCGGGGTTCGAGCACGGCCCGAGGCCGGTGGCTGGGGTTCATGACCTACCTGGTTGCGGGATGGGGGAGCTTCAGCTCAGCGGAGCGGTGCCGAAGCCGCTGGGAAGTCCCAGCTTGCCAGGGTTGAGGATGCCCTTCGGGTCGAGGGCCTCCTTCGCGGCGACGAAGGTCGCGAAGCCCGCGCCCAGCGCGTCCTGGAGGTACGGGCCGCGCAGCAGCCCGCAGCCGTGGTGGTGGCTGAGCGCCGCGCCGTGCCGGATGAGGACGGCGTTGGCCGCGTCCCACACCGCGCGGTACCACTGGCGGCGCTCGACGCGCTCCACGTCCCCGCGCAGCGAGAAGTAGACGCAGGCGCCGTCGGTGTAGGCGTGCGACTGGTGGGCGGAGGCGGCGAGGGTGCCCGGCACCGACTGGATGGCCGCCACCACCTCGTCGTAGATCACCGGCAGGTCGGCCCAGGACGCGGCCATCTCCAGGGTGTCGGCGACGAAGCCGGGGCCGGGCTTGAAGCCGTCCGAGGACTTGCCGGTCAGCATCCGGTCGTTGAGCCAGCGCTCGAAGACCGTCTGGCTGTCCAGCTCCGGCCCGTACTCCTCGCAGACCTCCTCGCACACCTTCAGCGTGGCGTCGACCAGCACCGGGTCGCCCTCGTCCGCGATGAGCAGCAGGTTGGTCTCGGGGTGGTCGAAGTGGACGCCGCTCTCCAGCTTGTCGTAGAGGCGCAGCGCCGCGGGGGTAGCGCCGCGCTGCAGGATGCGGCGGCACGCCTCCAGGCCCTGGGCGAACGTCTCGAAGCCGAAGGCGAGCGCCTTGGCGTAGTCCGGCAGGGGGTGCACCCGCAGCCGTACGGCCGTGATGACGCCGAGCGTGCCCTCCGAGCCGATGAACAGCTGGCGCAGATCGGGGCCGGTCGCGGCGCGGGAGTAGTCGCCGTAGGTGGCCTTGGTGCCGTCCGCGTGCACGACGTCGATGCCGACGACCATGTCCTCGATCTTGCCGTAGCGCGTCGAGAGCTGGCCCGCGCCGCGGCAGGCGACCCAGCCGCCGACCGTGGAGAGCGCGAACGCGGACGGCCAGTGGCCGGTGGTGACGTGGTGGCGCTCCTGGAGCTCCTTCTCGAAGAGGTCGCCGAACATGCCGGCCTCGACGTTCACCACGTTGGACTCGGCGTCGAAGGACAGGATCTTGTCGAGCCCGCACAGGTCCAGCACCACGCCGCCGAAGACGGGCAGCGCCGCGCCGGTGACGTTGGAGCGGCCGGCCGACGCGGTGACCGGTATCCCGGCCTCGTGGCAGATCCGCAGCACGGCCGCGACCTGGTCGGCGTCGGCGGCCTCGACGATGACGGCGTCCGGCGTCGCGGGGTTGCCGTCGGTCTCGCCGATCATGGAACCGGCCCACCAGTCGCGGGTCCGCGCCACGACCTCGTCGTGCTCGACGTGCACGGCCTCGGCGACGGAGCGCAGCTCCTCGATCACCGGCTCGGGCACCTTGACGACGTCCGACTGGAGCGACGCGGGGCCCTCTCCGGGCGGCGTGGTCCGCGCCCAGCGGGGCGGGGTGGGGGCGCCCACGGTGTAGTCACCGCGGTTGAAGGGGTTGGTGATGGTCTGACGGCTGATCATGCTGCTGCTCCTTCGGGGCCCTCGAAGAGGACGGCCTTCTCGTGTGCGACGGATGCCAAGTAGTCGGTGACCTGCTGGTCGACCTGTTCCGGGGAGAGCCCGAGCTCCTGCCCGAGCAGCCGGCCGACCTCGGGGGCGGCGGCCGTGGACGCGTCCCGGGCGAACAGCCGGGAGCGGGTGCGGCGGGAGAGCACGTCGTCCACCGAGCGGGCCATCTCGGACCGCGCCGCGTAGACGACCTCCGCCTTGGTGTACGGCAGCCCGGCGACGACCGGGTCGGCGAGGGACGGGTCGTCGGCTATCAGATCGTGGACGAACCGGGCCTCGGTGCCGTACCGCTCGCCGAAGTGCGCGGCGAGCCCGCCGGACGCGGCCACGGCCTCGGCGTCGTACCCCGCGCCGCCGATCAGCGGGAGGTGGGTGGTGCGGCTGGGCGCCTTGCGGCCGAGGACCGTCATCACCTTGTCGATCACCAGCTCGCCCATGTGCCGGCTGGTGGTGAGCTTGCCGCCGGTGACGGTGACCATGCCGCCCGCGCCGAGCGTGATGTGGTGGTCGCGCCGCATGTCCAGCGTCGCGCCCTCCTTGCCGCCGACCAGCGGCCGGAGCCCCCCGATGGAGCCCACCACGTCGTCGGGGGTCAGCTTCGTCGCGAAGGCGGTGTTCGCGCCCTCCAGCAGGAAGTCCATCTCCTCGCGGGTGCAGTGCACGTCGTCGGAGGAGCCCTGGAAGTCGGTGTCGGTGGTGCCGAGCACCACCGTGTTGCCCCAGCGGGTGCAGGTGGCGCGGCGCGCGCGGCCCGGAATGGGCACGGTCACCGTGCAGTCGTTGCGGATCTTCTCCCAGGGCACCACGATGTGCACGCCCTTGGCGGGCCGCACCTGCGGGCGGTGCCCCTCCTCGGCCATGCTGTCGACGGAGTCGGTCCACACGCCGGTCGCGTTCACCACGGCCCGCGCCCGTACGTCGATCACCTCGCCGTCCGCGCTCACCTTGGCGCCGCCGACCCGGCCGTGCTTCGTGATCAGGCCCTCGACCTTGGCGCCGTTGAGCACGGTGGCGCCGAGCGCCGCGGCCGTACGGATGATCGTCAGGGTCAGCCGGGCGTCGTCGGTGCGGCTGTCGAAGTACATCAGCCCGCCCTTGAGGTTCTCGGCGCGCAGCGTGGGCGCGTGCGCCAGGACCTCCTCGACCGTCAGCCGCTGGTGGAGCTTGCCGATCCGCCAGCCGCCGATGAGGTCGTACGTCCACAGCAGCCCCTCGAACCCCTTGGCCAGCCGGGGGTCGAAGATGCCCTCCTTCTCCAGGATCGGGAAGAGGAACGGCAGCCGGTGCACCAGATGCGGGGCGTTGCGGCGGAACCGGTGCCGCTCCAGCAGGGAGTGCCGGACGAGGCCGACGTTGCCCTGTTCGATGTAGCGCAGACCGCCGTGCACCATCTTCGAGGACTTCGACGAGGTGCCGGAGGCGAAGTCGTCCTTCTCCACCAGCGCGGCGCGCAGGCCGCGCGAGACGGCGTCGAGCAGGGCGTACGCGCCGGTCACGCCGCCGCCGATGACCAGCACGTCGTATACGTCCTGGCCCAGCTGCCGGCGGGAGGCGTCCCGGTCGAGCAGCAGCGGCTTCGCGCGGGCCGCTCCGGCCGAGGCGCGCCGCGGTTTGCGGGCGGGCAAGGTGATCACAATCAACTCCTGGTGTTTCGGGTGGACGGGTGTCAGTCGTCCGCAGGTTTCTCGCGTGCGGGCTCACGCAGGTGCGGGTCGAGGACCGCCTGCCAGCCCGCCCGGTGCTCGGTCCGCTCGGCCGCGGAGATCATGGGTTCGAAGATCCGGCCGCGCGGCTGCGCCTCGACGACCTCGTCGAGGCCGGACCACAGGCCCTGCCGGACCCCGGCCAGATAGGCGCTGCCGCGCAGGCTGGCCGTGGCCGAGTCGGCGACCCGCTCCAGCGGCAGCCCCACGAGGTCGGCCTGGATCTGCATCAGGGCGTCGCTGCCGGACACGCCGCCGCCCACCCGGAGCTGGCCGAACGGCGCCCGCATCGTGTCGCGGACCCCGTCGATCAGGTCGCAGACGGAGTGCGCGATGCCCTCCATCACGGCGCGGGCGATGTCCGCGCGGGTGGTGGCGAGGCTCAGCCCGGTCAGGGCGGCCGTGGCGTTGGGCCGCCAGGAGGGCGTACGGATCCCGGCCAGCGCCGGTACGAACCACGCCGAGCCGTTCGCGGGGGCCTTCAGGGCCAGCTCGCCGATCTCCGCGGGGGAGGCGAAGAAGCCCAGGTCGTCGCAGAGCCAGCGGAGCGCCGAACCGGTCGTGGAGCAGTACGCCTCCAGGCTGAACTGCGTCACCCCGCCCTGCCGCCAGCCGGGCTGGGCCAGCACCCCGGAGATCCCCGGCCGGGGCAGCGCCGGGTGCTCCCCGGTCGCCACGTCCACGAACGCCCCGGTCCCGTACACGCACATGCCGCGGCCCGCGGCGAGACCGCCCAGCGCGATCAGCGCCGCGTGCTGGTCGCCCATCGTGGCGGCCACCGGCACGGAGACGCCCAGCAGCGCCTCGTCGGTGACGCCGTCGCACTCGTCGTCGCCGAGGAGGTCGGGCAGCAGCTCCAACGGGAAGCCCTGGTGGGCGATCCACTCCTCGTCCCACGCGTGCCGCTCCAGCAGATAGCCGCCGGTGGAGCAGGCGTTGGTGGCGGAGGTGGCGTGCACGGCGCCGCCGGTGAGCTGCCAGATCAGCCAGGTGTCGACGGTGCCGAACACCAGCCGCCCCTCGCGGGCCGCGGCGGCGACCTCCGGGTGCTCGGCGATCTGCCGGGCCGCCCAGTAGAACGGCGCGCGGCTGCCCACCGGCCGCCCGGTGCGCGCGGTCAGCACCTCGTCCCACTCGCGCTCGTACGCGAGCAGCTCCCGCGCGTACCGCCGGTCCTGCCACACGACGGCGGGCGCCAGCGGCCGACCGGTGCGCCGGTCCCACAGCATGGCGGTGGCCCGCTGGGTGGACAGCGCCACGGCCGTCACCTCGACGTTCTCGTCGCGCGCCCAGGCCAGGGCCTGCCGGCAGACGTCCAGGGTGGCCGTCCAGATCTCCCACGGGTCCTGCTCGACCGACGCGTCGTCGGGGTGGCTGACCTCGATGGGCCGGTAGCGGACGTGCCCGACCGCGCCGTCGTCCAGGACGATGCCGGCCCGCGTGCCCGTGGTGCCCTCGTCGACGGCGAGCACGCCGAGCCGCCGCGCCGAGCCGTGGTGTGTCTGCGTCATCGCAGCCCTTTCAGTTCGTGCCGGCCGCTGCCGCGGCCGGTGTCTTGCGCCCGGAGCCGTCCAGCGTCCCGCCCTCGATGTCCTCGTCGTCGGGGGAGACCGTCGCCTTCGTCGGGTCCCACTTGACGACCAGGCACGTGATCAGGCCCGCGAGCGGGACGACGGCGATCACCAGGAAGGTGTCGGCCAGTCCGAGGGCGTCCTTGATCTGCGGGAAGAGGTAGAGGCCCACGACGCTGCCGAAGCTGCCGACCATGCCGGTGACCCCGGTGCCCAGGGTCCGCACCTCGCTGCGGTACGAGAGCGCGGCGATCGACTTGCCGTTGGCGCCCGGCCCGGCGGCGTGGCAGAGGATGAACAGCACCGGCAGGATGAACGCGACCGCGGTCGGCACCTTCCCGAAGGTCAGCCCCATCGCGACCAGGGCGACGAGCACTCCGGCGAAGCCGGCCGCCGAGCTGAGCCGCAGCCCGAGTCTGCGCGCGAAGTACGCGGAGGCGATGCCCGCGACGATGCCGAAGGCGTTGAAGACCATCGAGCCGATGGTGGCCTTCTCGAAGCTCTCGCCGAAGATGGTGAGGCTGATCAGCGGGAGGTACCAGCCCACCGCGAAGTACTGCATGGCCTGGGCCAGCGAGATCACCGAGGAGAGCACGGTGCGCGGCAGGTACCGGCCGCGGAAGAGGATGCCGATCTGCCGCATCCCGATCGCCGGGGCGGCCTTCTCGCCCTCGGCCTTCTCGCCTTCGGCCGGGGTGCCGGCGACGGCGGAGATGCCGAAGATCTTGTGGAGGCTGCGGACCGCGTCCTCCAGCCGCCCCTTGGTCGCGAGCCAGGACGGGCTCTCCGACAGGAAGAGGATCTGGAGGACCAGCAGCACGGCGGCCACCACGCCCGCGGACCCCACCGACCAGCGCCAGATGTCCGCGCCGACGTCGAAGTTGTAGAAGACCAGGGCCAGCGCGAGGTTGCTGGTGGTGGCGATGTACCAGACCGCCTGCCAGAGGTTGAGGCGGCCGCGGATGGAGGCGGGGGTGTACTCGGCCAGCAGCGCCATGGCGACGGCGAAGTCGATGCCGTAGGCGACGCCGACCAGCACCCGGCCGATCCAGACCATGGTGAAGTCGCCCGCGAACCCGGCGAGCAGCGCGCCGAGGAGCGCGAACACCTTGGCCATCAGCAGCGGGGGCACCCGGCCCATGCGGGTGGCGAGCCAGCCGCCGACCGGGTTGAAGATGATGGCCAGGGCGGGGGCCGTGGCGGTGAGCACCGACACCTGTGTGCTGCTCAGCGACATCTGCTCGGTCATCGGGGCGAGACCCGCGCTGAGCGCCGCATTGGAGTAGGCGTCGAGGAAGAGGCCCCCGAACACGAGGAACCAGATGAATTGCGCCCGGCCGGTGAGTTTCCCGAGGCCGTCGATCAGCGCTACGACGTCAGCGACGCCATTGACGCTCTGCCGTTGTGCCATGTGCCCGTCCTTCGAAGGACCGGTCGATGGCAGAACAGTGAGCATAGGCACGGCGAAGCCACCGACAGGTGGTCTGCGTCTGTGCCTGCCTAAAGAACTAGGGCGACATTAAGAAGATTGTCTCGGCCGCGTCAAGAGTTTCCGGAGAAAACACCTGGGCGCAATGGTTCTGTGCTGGGACGCTCGTCGTGCGGGCACTGGGCGGGGCCCCTTCGCGGGATGGTTCCTTTACCCAACTCGCCTCAGGTAAGAGCTACTTGACGCCTTCTGGTGAGGACCCTAGCTTTCGCACGTCGAGGGCGCCCTTCTGCTCACCACCTGTCATGGGCACCTCACTCTCAGGAGGTCGTGATGGACGTGCACACCGGGAAGAAGCGAAGGCGGTGGGGCGTCGGGCTGGCCGCCGCCGCGGCCGTAGCGGCGGCCGGAGCCTGGACGGCGGCGGCGAGCGAGGGGCCGGGCGCGGGGGAGGGGCGTGCCGTGCACCCGCGCGCGGCCGCTCCGCTGTGGACGGCGGACCCGGGCCGCGGAGTGAAGTCGTTCGAGGGCATCGAGACCAAGCCCGGCTCGGTGAAGGTCGTGAACGACCCCACGGGCCGGTACGGGAAGTCGTACGAGCTCCACACCTCGGGCAAGAAGGAGGACGCCGACACCCGGGTCCGGGTCGAGACACGCGGGCATCGCACCGCCGACGGGTCGCCGCTGCGCTTCTCCAAGGAGGGCGACGTCTTCTATGTCCACTGGCGCTCGATGTGGGGCCCGCTGCCCGTCGAGCGCGGGAAGTGGGTGGTGCTCTGGCAGCTCAAGGACTACGGACCCGGCGCCGCCACCCCGCCGCTCTCCCTGCGGGCCCGCGGCGACGGCACCGTGGACCTGGAGTACTGCGACCCGAAGCTGAAGACCACGAAGCTGTGGCACACCGCCCTGAAACTCGATGAGTGGAACGACTTCGTGGTCGGCGTCCGGATCTCGAAGAACCCGGCCGAAGGCTGGGTGAAGCTCTGGCACGACGGCACGGCGCAGGAGCTCGCCGGGGGCGGACAGCAGTACGCGGCGGCGACGCTGCGCGGGGACTGGGTGCTGGACAAGTGGGGCGTCTACCGCGCCGACGGGATCACGGGCCCGGCGACCGCCTATCTCAATGGGGCGGCGGTCGGCAGGTCGTACGAGGACGTCACCTCCGCTTCACCGGGACGCGCCCCGAAGTAGTCTCGCGGGGGCGTCCGAAGCCGCCCCGCCGGGTTGGGGAATTGGCCATGTCGTGACCTATGCTTCACCACTTGCGCAATAAATGAAATCTAGCTACGGCGCACTGGGAGGCATTTCGTGGGAGTCACTCTGTCCAAGGGCGGCAACGTCTCGCTCAGCAAGGAGGCGCCCGGCCTGACCGCGGTCATCGTCGGCCTCGGCTGGGACGTCCGCACCACGACCGGCGCCGACTACGACCTCGACGCCTCCGCGCTGCTGTGCGGCGCCGGCGGCAAGGTCCTCAGCGACCAGCACTTCGTGTTCTTCAACAACCTCGCCAGCCCCGACGGCTCGGTGCAGCACAGCGGCGACAACCTCACCGGCGGCGGCGACGGGGACGACGAGCAGATCAAGATCGACCTCTCCGCCGTCCCCGCCGACGTCGAGAAGGTCGTCTTCCCGGTGTCGATCTACGAGGCCGACGAGCGCAACCAGAGCTTCGGCCAGGTGCGCAACGCCTTCATGCGCGTGGTCAACCAGGCAGACGGCAAGGAGATCGCCCGCTACGACCTCACCGAGGACGCCTCCACCGAGACCGCGATGGTCTTCGGCGAGGTCTACCGGCACGGCGGCGAGTGGAAGTTCCGTGCCATCGGCCAGGGATACGCCTCCGGACTCGCGGGCATCGCCTCCGACTTCGGCGTCAACGTCTGACCCTCGCACCGGCTGCCCCGAGCGGTTGCGCGACGCCGTACGTGCATCGCGCAACCATCGGGCTCCGGCAGCGCGTCCTGAGAAGTGCCCCGCGGCACGGAACGCGCCGCGGGGCCCGTACTACGCGAAAGGCAGGGCCCACGTGGGCATCATCGGCTGGATCGTTCTGGGGCTCCTCGCGGGCGCCATCGCCAAGTTCCTCCTTCCGGGACGCGACCCGGGCGGCCTCTTCGGCACCACCGTCATCGGGGTGGCGGGAGCCTTCGTCGGCGGCTGGCTGTCCGCGAAGTTCCTCGACAAGCCGATCTCGAACCAGTTCTTCGACGCCGCCACCTGGGGCGCCGCGATCGGGGGCTCGCTGGTGCTCCTGATCATCTACCGCATCCTGTTCGGGAACTCCCGCCGCTGACGGCGGCCTCCCGCCGCGCCGCGCGTCGCGGCCCGTCACCCGAACGGCGCGGTCCGGGCGGTGACGGGCGGCGGGGGCCCGGAGACTGGCAGAGCCGTCCGCCCCAGGGAAGGACCCGCCATGCCGCTCCCGTACCGCAAGGACCTCGGACTCCTCGCCCTGCGCGCGGGCGCGGGCGGCGTGCTCTTCGCACACGGCGCGCAGAAGCTCTTCGGCTGGTTCGGCGGCCACGGCCTGGAGGCCACGGGCGAGGCCATGGAGGGGATGGGCTTCACCCCCGGCAAGCAGAGCGCGCTGGCCGCCGGACTCGGCGAGGCCGGCGGCGGCACCCTCCTCGCCCTGGGCCTGGCCACCCCCGCGGCCGGTGCGGCGGCGGCCGGCGCGATGGCGGGCGCGGTGGCCGTCCACGCCCCCGCCGGCTTCTTCGTCACCTCCGGCGGCTTCGAATACCCCGCCTTCCTCGGCTACGTCGCCGCCGGCCTCGGCCTCGCCGGCCCCGGCCGCTACTCCCTCGACCACGCCACCGGCCACTGCCTCGACCGCCCATGGGTCGTCGCCGCCGGCTTCACCGCCAGCGCCCTGGCCGCCGCCTGCGTCCTACGCCGCCGAGCGGCAGCCGTACGCGCCTCGGCGAATCTCGAATCCTTCGACGCCCCGGCTACGGACGGCGACGGGCCGGCGGCTTCGTAACGGCCGCCCGGCCGCCGCGTCCGTCGACCCCGTCAGCCTTGTCGAGCGGTGCCGGACAAGTAGCAGCAGCGATCTGCTGACCTTCACGGGTCGCGACGCCGCTCCCATCCGGGCCCGTCGCCGTTCATGTACGACACCGTCTTCCCCGGGCCCGCCCACCGTGCCGGGAGGACCCGTGATGCCCACCGACCCCACCCAACCCGCCCGCGCCGCCGTCAGCCGGCACGACCTGACGGTCGAGGCGGTCCTGGCCGGTCGCTACGCCCTGCTCGTGCCCGCCGGTGAGATCGACGCCGACGCCGCTCCGACCCTGGGACGGGCCCTGGTGCGCTGTCTGGACTGCGGTTGCGCGGGAGATCCGCGCTGATCTGAACCGCGCCGATGGGTAGCGACGCTACTTCATTGATGTTAGCGTTGCTATCGCCGGGTCGGGGAGCCCCTGCCAGGCCCCATCGGACAAGGGGGGTAACACCATGTTCGAGCAGCAGACCACTTCGCGGCGGGCCGCCGTCGTGACCGGCGGGTCCCGGGGCATCGGCCGGGAGAGCGCCGAGCGCCTGGCGGCCGACGGATACGCGGTCGTCGTCAACTACGCGAGCAACAGGGCCGAGGCCGAGGCCACGGTGTCGGCCATCACCGCGACCGGTGGCCGGGCCATCGCCTTTCGCGCCGATGTGGCCGACGAGATCGAGATCGCCGCGCTCTTCGACGCGGCCGAGAAGACCTTCGGCGGCGTCGACTCCGTGGTGCACGCGGCAGGCGTCATGACACTGGCGCCGCTGGCCGAATTCGACCTGGACGCCCTGGACCGTATGCACCGCACCAACATCCGCGGCACCTTCGTCGTCAACCAACAGGCCGCCCGCAGGCTGCGCGACGGCGGATCGATCATCAACTTCTCCAGCTCAGTGATCGCGCTTGCGTTACCCGGATACAGCGCTTACGCCGCCGCCAAAGGCGCCGTCGAGGCGATGACGATGGTCCTCGCCCGTGAGCTGCGCGGCCGCGACATCACCGTCAACGCGGTGGCCCCGGGACCGACCGCGACCCTGCTGTTCCTGGAGGGCAAGGACGAGCAGACCATCGCGGAGATGGCCGGCCGGCCTCCGCTGGAGCGCCTGGGCACCCCGCAGGACATCGCCGAGGTCGTCTCCTTTCTGGCCGGCCCGGCCCGCTGGGTCAACGGCCAGGTCCTGCGTGCCAACGGCGGAATCGCCTGACCCCGCTCCGCACCGCGGTCGACCCCCGGTACCTCGCTGCCCCGTTCACAGAGGAGTCCCGTCATGACCGTCACGAGCCGGACCGTCCTCATCACCGGCGCCGGTTCCGGGTTCGGAGCCCTGGCGGCCCGCGCCCTTGCCAGGGCCGGCCACACCGTCTACGCCGCGATGCGCGACACCACCGGCCGTAACGCGGACCGCGTCGCCCAGGCGAAGGCCTACGGAGCCGAGCACCGGGTCGACCTGCGCACCGTCGAACTCGATGTGCTCTCCCAGGAGTCCGCCGACGCCGCCGTAGCGGCGATACTCGCCGATGCCGGCTCGCTGGACGTGATCGTGCACAACGCCGGCCACCTGGTCACCGGACCCACGGAGGCCTTCACCCCGGAAGAGCTCACCGCCGTGTACGACACCAACGTCCTCGGCACCCAGCGCGTCAACCGCGCGGCCCTGCCGCATCTGCGCGATCAGCGGAGCGGTCTGCTGCTCTGGATCGGCTCCACCTCCACCCGGGGCGGCACCCCGCCCTACCTCGCGCCGTACTTCGCCGCCAAGGCGGCGATGGACTCGCTCGCCGTCTCCTACGCCGCCGAGCTCGCCCGCTTCAACATCGAGACCACCATCGTGGTGCCCGGCTCCTTCACCTCGGGAACCAACCACTTCGCGACCGGCGGTCACCCGGCTGAGCAGACCGTCGTCCCCGCCTACGAGGAGCGCTACGCCGGACTGATGGACCAGATCACGCAGCGCCTGGCCGACCTCGCACCGGCAGACGCCGATGTGTCCCAGGTCGCCGACGCGGTGGTCGACGTCGTCAACGCCCCGCACGGCACCCGGCCCTTCCGGGTCCATGTGGACCCGGCGAACGACGGCGCCGAAGAGGTCAGCCGAGTCGCCGACCGTGTCCGTACCGAATTTCTCTCCCGAATCGGCCTGGCCGACCTCCTCGCCCCGCACCCCGCCGGCCGATGAATCAGCGGCAGGCCAGGGGCACGACGGGCCTTGATAGCGTCAGGCCGGTGAGTACCCGAGCACGCATCCTCGAAGTCGCCGTCGGTCTGGTCGCGCAGTCGCCGGACGGGGACGTCTCGACCCGCGCGGTCTGTGAGGCGGCGCAGGTGGGAGCACCTGCCCTCTACCGGCACTTCGGCGACAAGGAGGGCCTGCTCGCCGCTGTCGTCGACCACGGCTTCGGCGCGTATCTGGCGACGAAACGGCAGCGCAGCCCCACCGCCGACCCCATCGAGGACCTGCGCAACGGCTGGGACAGCCACACCGACTTCGCCCTCCGCAACCGCAACCTCTACCGGCTGATGAACTCCCCGGCGATGCGCACCCCGCCGGACTCGGCCCTGGAGTCGCACCGCATCCTCGAACGCGACCTGGGCCGGGCAGCGGCTCAGGGCAAACTCCGCCTCGCCCCCGAACTCGCCGCCCAGATGGTCATGTCGGCCAATGTCGGGGTGGCCCTGATGCTGGTCTCGCGCCCGGCCACCTTCACCGACCACTCCATCTCACGACGTGTCCGGGACGCCCTGCACACCGCGATCTTCACTCCGGAGGCGATTGCGGGCCTGTCGGACACCGCATCCCGCGGCCCGGCGGACACCACGGACGACGTGCCCGTACCCGCCACCGCGGCCCGGCTGAGGGCGCTGCTGCACCAGTCACCGGACACCGCGCTCAGCCCGGCGGAAGCCGCCCTTCTCGCGCAGTGGCTGGACAAGCTCGCGAACGGCCCTCAGCGGGACCGGTAATCGCACCCGCCTCTTCGGCAGCCCCGGGGCGGGGGCCGCGGTCGTTCGACCGTCGTTCACAGCAGGTGCGTATGCGGGGATCTTCCGGTCTCCTCATGGGCGCCGATCGATCAGCGTACGGAAGTGGGCACGTAGCGCGCGGAGTTCATCGCCTCCCCGGTCTCACAGCAGTTCGGTGCGGTAACGCGGGGCGAGGTCGGCGGCCTTCCTGCCGCGCGCCGCGAGTTCGGCCTCGTCCAGCTTCGGCGGCTGCGAGGTCGCGCTGGGGACCCGATCGGCGACGGCCAGGAAGTACTCGTCCTGGCCGGCGGGGGTGCACATGCAGTGCATGCGTGCCGGGCGGCCGGAGACGTTGCGGAAGAAATGCGGCGCGTTCGCCGGGATGTTCACAGTCTCGCCCGCGTTCACGGTGACTTCCTGCCCGCGGAAGGTGAACCGGATCTGTCCTTCCAGGATCGTGAACATCTCCTCGAAGTCGTGCCGGTGCGGCGGCGGGCCACCGCCCGGCGGGACGCGCATCTCGATGAGGCAGTACCGGCCGTCGGTCTGCTCACCGGACAGCAGGATGGTGTAGATGTCGCCGACGAGCGCCAGATGCCGGAGGCTGCCGTCCTCACTGGGACGAACGACCGTGAGCTGCCGCTGCGGATCATCGCGCGGGACGGGGGATCCGGTCCCGCCGGGCGAATGGGTGGTCTCGGTCATGATTCTCTCCCTACGAGGCGGCGAGCCGCCGGTGGTGTGCGTCGCGATGTCAGCGTGCAACGGTCTCCGATCGCGCTCGGGGGCGGACGGTACCGGTCAGGAAGGGGACGAGGATCTCCAGGAAACTCCCGGGATCTTCTTCCGCGACGAAGTGTCCGCTGCGGGGCACGACGCCGGCGAGCACGCCGGGGACCGCCGGCCGGAGGGCATCGGCGAGCCGGGCGCCGGCTCCCGACTCACCGCCCAGCGCGAGCACCGGCATGGTGAGCCGGCCGCCCTCCTCGTACCAGGTGCGGTTGACCTGCCCGTCGGCGAGCAGGGTCCGGTAGTGCTCGAAGCCGCACCGCAGTGATTCGGCGCCGGAGTAGGAGCGGGTCACCGCGGCGACATCCGCCGTGCCGATCGCGCCAGGCGTGCCCGCGAGGTGGGCGAACCACCAGGTGAAGAAGGCGTGTTCGTGGCCGGAGAACAGCAGTTCCGGCACCTCCGGGGCCATGAACAGGCCGAAGTGCCACCTGCCCCCGGCGGCCACGTCCATGGCCTGCTCCAGACCCAGCCCGGGAACCGCGAGTTCGGCGAGCACGAGCCGCTCCACCACGCCGGGGAACCTCCGTGCGTAGGAGAAGGCGACCATGCCGCCGATGTCGTGCCCGACCAGCCGGACGTCCCGGCTCAGCCGCAAGGATTCGAGCAGCCGGTGCAGGTCGTCCGCTTGCGTGTCCTTCTCGTAGCCGGACCGCGCCCGCGCGGACCGGCCGAGCCCGCGCAGATCGGGCGCCACCACCGTGAAACCGAGCCGGGCCAGCGGTGCGAGCACGTGCCGCCACGCCAGAGCCGTCTGCGGCCAGCCGTGCAGCAGCACGAGGGGAGCACCGTCGCCGCCGGTCAGGTAGCTCAGGGTGGTGCCGTTGACGCGTGCTTCGCGCCGGGTGAATCCCGGTGGGAGCGTGTCGTCCGGGTCGGTGCCGTCTACCACGTCTGTTCGTCCCTTCTCGACCGGCGGCGAACAATCCGCAGCCGTGCACCCGCCGGCACCGCCGGACAGTCGGAGCCGTAGGACCGCCAGAAATCCGGAACATTTCGTCCGCTTAATCGACGCTAGCCCACGCTCACCGGAACTGTCCAGATACACTGAGACGAACGTCGCGTCCCTTCGAGAGAGAGAACCGATGCCCCGCCCTCGCAAAGTCCGCCGCGACGCGGAGGCCAACCGCGATCGGCTCCTCGCGGCCGCTGCCGCGGCGATGCTCCGGGAGGGCCGCAACGTCCCGCTGGCCAGCATCGCGGCCGAAGCCGGCCTCGGCATCGGGACCCTCTACCGCAGCTACCCGGACCGCGACGCCCTGCTGCAGGCCCTGGAGTACCGCGCGTACGGTCTGCTCAACGCCCTTCTGGACGAGATCGAGAACGAGGAAGGCATCAGCGGCCTGGACGCGATCGCACGGTACCTGGAGGGTGCACTCGCCGTCCGTGACCAGATGGTCCTGCCGCTGCACGGCGCACCGCCGCTGGTCAGCCCGGCCGCTGTCGAAGCACGCGAGGCCATCAACCGGCGGCTCGACGGCTTCATCGACGCCGGCTGGTCCGACGGCAGCGTCCGCGCGCCGGTCAACGCCACCGACATCATCATCCACAGCGCGATCACCACGCAGCCCCTGGCGCACGGCCCGAACTGGGACCACATCGCGCGACGCCAGAACGCCCTCTTCCTGAACGGCCTGGCGGCCGGAGGACCGGCAAAGGTGCCGGCCCCCCTTGTCGAACGCACGAGCATCGAGAGCGCCTTCAAGCAACACGCGTGACCCGACTCCGACCGCGGGCGTCCTCCGTTGCTCGCAGGGATCCTTTGTACGCGTCCTTGGCGCACATATGTACCGCTCGGGCGCCGGTCAGGATGGGACGGAAAAGCGATTCGAAGACGCGCCCCTGTACGCGGTGATGGTCAAGGATCTGTAGCCGAGACTCATCGCAGCCGTCGGCATCAGATGCCGGGGCGGGTGCGTGGCTCCTCCCGCGCGGCGAGGCGGGCCGGTGGGAGCAGGTCGCGTTCGTACTCCCGGTGCCAGCACGCTCCTGTCTCGCGGAGCTCCCGCCAGGTCGTGAACCGGTACCGGAACATACGGGCGCGAACGTAACCCGGAGGCCGGTCTGGAAAGGGGTTGTGACGGAGCAGGCGGAGCGTGTCGCGGTCGTTGAGCAGCAGCCGCTCGATGAAGCCGTCGAACCACGAGCGGCCGTACGCCGGGGAGAGGGGCACGAACCAGAGCATCCAATCAAGCCTCAGATGGAAGGGCGCGAACTGGCGCGGCCATCGTTGCGGCTCGCCGGGCTTGCCATAGAACTCGTACTCCCGCCACACCGTCCCCTCCGTGATCTCCGTATCCCGCGTCCCCTCGATCACCACCTCCCGTCGCGTGCGGCTGACGCTGCCGAACGCGCCGTAGGAGTTCACCAGGCGCAGCGGCTCGAAGGAGGTGTTCATGCGCTGACGGCGGGTGAGGAGATTGCGGACGGGGCGGTAACTCAGCGCCAGGACAAGGACGGTGACGGCCAGTACGGCAACCTCGAACCATACCGGGGGAGGGGCGAAGTGGGGCGGTGCGGGGGCCGGGAGGCGGGTGGCGTCGATGGCGCTGGCGGCCAGGAGGATCGTCAGCCAGTTCAGCCAGGCGAAGTTGCCGGATGTCACGAGCCACAGCTGGGTGACGATGACCGCCGCGCCCGCCCAGGTCGCCACCGGCTGCGGTGCGAACAGACCGAAGGGCACGACGAGTTGGGCGATGTGGTTGGCCGCGGTCTCCACCCGGTGCGCGGGGCGCGGCAGCCGGTGGAAGAACCAGCTCAGGGGGCCCGGCATCGGCTGGGTCTCGTGGTGGTAGTCCAGGCAGGTCAGCTTCCGCCAGCAGCGGTCGCCGCGCATCTTGATCAGACCCGCGCCGAACTCGACGCGGAACAGCAGCCAGCGCAGCAGCCAGAGCACCATCACCGGCGGCCCGGTGCGCGCGTTGCCGAGGAAGACGGCCAGGAAACCCGCCTCCAGCAGCAGGGACTCCCAGCCGAACCCGTACCAGACCTGTCCGACGTTGACGATCGACAGATACAGCGCCCACAGCGCCGCCCACATCGCCATCGACGCCCCCAGCGGCACCGCGTCGGCCGCCCCCGCCGCGACGGCCGCCGCCAGCAGCGCCCCCGTCCACGCCCACGCGGCGAAGAACCGGTCCGAATAGCGGAGGTGGAAGACGCTGGGGGACTTCCGGAACGGGACCCGTGCCACGTACTCCGGCACGGGCAGCATCCCCCGCTCGCCGATCAGCGCGCGGAACTGGCCGGCCGCCGCCACGAAGGCGATCAGATAGACGGCGGCCAGCCCCCGCTGGAAGACCAGCCGGGCGAGCCAGTAGTCGGACGAGGCGAACCACTCCATGGCCGTATCCGTACCACTCGCCGCGGACCGGAAGGAACGGGCTCAGGCCGCTCGGCGCGTCGGGGAGTCGAAGGCGGCCTTTGCCGTCAGCAGGAACGAGGCGTCCGAGCCCGCCGCGAGCTCCCGCGGCTCCGCGCCGCGCGCGAACAGCCGGGCCGGGCGCTCGCCGCCGACGGTCGCCCGCTCGCCGGCGACCCGCAGCCACGAGCCCTCGCGCAGCCCCAGCACCGGCACGTCGTTCTCCTCCAGGAACTCCGTCAGCCGCTCCTCGCGCGTCTCGCCCTTGTGCGTGCTCAGCGGGTCGGGGTCCAGGTAGTGCGGGTTGATCTGGAACGGGACCAGGCCGAGCGTCTCGAAGGACGGCGGCTGCACGATGGGCATGTCATTGGTGGTGCGCAGGCTGGGCGCCGCCATGTTCGTGCCCGCGCTCGCCCCCATGTACGGCAGCCCGCCCCGTACGGCCGTACGCAGCGCGTCCCGCAGCCCCGTCCGGTACAGCGCGCTCAGCAGCCGGAAGGAGTTGCCGCCGCCGACGAACACCGCGTCGGCGTCCGCGAGCGCGACGAGCGGGTCGCCGCTCTCGTGCACGCCGCGCACCGTGATGCCGGACGGCTCCAGCGCGCCGCGCACCCGCGCGGTGTACGCGTCGTGGTCCGCCAACGCGTAGGGCACGAAGGCGAGTCGGGCGCCGGAGGGCAGGAAGCTGGTGACGGTGTCCAGGGCGTGCGCCAGGTAACCCTGGCCGTGCTGGGTGGAGTTGGACAGCAGGAGAAGGTCCATGGGTGGTGCTCCTCTTCGAATCGTCTTGGGGGGAGGGTCAGTTCTGCGGGCGGCGCGCCGACCGCTGCGGGGGAGTCGTGAGCCGCTTCTCCAGCGTGTGCGCCGCCCGGCGCAGCGTGTCGAGGCGGTCCTCGGGACCGTCGGGGAAGCGCTCCTCGGCGCCGCCCAGGCTGAGGCTGCCGTACGGTTCCCGGCCCAGGAACAGGGGGACGGCGAGGGTGGCCACCCCCGCGTCGTACTCGCCGACCGTCCAGGCGTGCCCCCGCGCCCGTACCTGCCGGAACTCCTCCTCCAGCCGGCCCGGGTCGGTCTGGGTGCGCTCCGTGAACCGCGCCATCGGGCGGTCGCGGAACAGCCGGTGGCGCTGGTCGTCGGGGAGGAAGGCGTAGAAGGACTTGCTGGTGGCCCCGGCGTGCGCCGGGTACAGCTCGCCGACCAGCGGGTAGTAGCGCAGCGGCCCGGACTCGCCCTCGACGGCCGCGACGCAGCGCATATGGAAGCTGTCCGGCACGCACAGCAGCACCGTGTCGCCGGTCTCGCGGCACAGCTCCTCCAGCACCGGCCGGGCCAGCAGCTCCAGCGTCCCCGACCGCTCCCACAGCCGTCCGAGCCGCAGCACGGCCGGGCCGATCCGGTACCGCCGGGTGGCCGGGTCCGAGACCAGGAAGCCGCGCCCGGCCAGCGTCGCCAGCAGCCGCTGCGCGACCGAGGTGTCCCAGCCGAACTCCTCGGCGACCTCGGTCACCCCCCAGTCCGGGCGGGTCCGCTCGAAGGCGAGCAGGACTAGCAGCGCCCGGTCGACGGTCTGGAGCAGGCCGGGCGGGGTCCGGCGGTCCGCGTGGTGGTCGGTCATCGCCGGGGCACCCCCCTTGGGTATCTCACCATGCAGACCTCGATTGCAGATAACGGGAAACTCTTGCGTTCAACGCTATCCCACCTCAATCTGCTGGGAACACCCCCGCCCGGAACAGTGAAAGAAGCGGCTGATGTTGAAGTATGTGCTGGATGTCGTGGACCTCCTGGACGACCCCGCGGCCTCCGGCAAGCACGTCGTGGACTACCTCGACACCGTCGCCGGCCCCGAAGGCTCGGGCGCGCAGGTCACCACCGTCCAGGGCGAGCGGGGCTCCACCGACTTCGTGCTCGTCCGCATCCCCGGCACCGCCGGCCGCAGCGGCGGCGGCAGCGCCCGCACCCTCGGCGTCGTCGGCCGGCTCGGCGGCGTCGGCGCCCGCCCGGAGGTCACCGGCATGGTCTCCGACGCCGACGGCGCCGCCTCGGCCATCGCCGCCGCCGCCAAACTCCTCGACATGCGGCGCCGCGGCGACACCCTGCCCGGCGACGTGATCGTGGCCACCCACATCTGCCCCAGCGCGCCCACCGAGCCGCACGACCCGGTGCCCTTCATGGGCTCGCCCGTCGACATCGCGACCATGAACCGGCACGAGGTCACGGACGAGATGGACGCGGTCCTGTCCATCGACACCACCAAGGGCAACCGCATCATCAACCACCGGGGCCTCGCGCTGTCGCCCACCGTCAAGGAGGGCTGGGTGCTGCGCGTCGCCGACCAGCTCGGCGAGCTGCTGGCCGTCGTCTCCGGTGAGCCCCTGGTCACATATCCCGTGACGACCCAGGACATCACGCCGTACGGTAATGGTGTACACCACATCAATTCGATTCTGCAGCCCGCCACGGCCACCGCCGCCCCCGTCGTGGGGCTCGCGATCACCTCGGCCGCCGCCGTCCCGGGCTGCGCCACCGGCGCCAGCCACGAGAGCGACATCGCCACCGCCGCCCGGTACGCGATCGAGGTCGCCAAGGCGTACGGCGACGGGCGGCTGGACTTCCACGACGAGGTGGAGTTCGACAACCTCGTGGGCCGCTACGGGTCCCTCGCACACCTCCAGACCCTCGGCAGAGCACAGGAGTCCTGATGGCAGTCACCGAAACGAAGGCGGTGGGCAGCGACGACTACGCGCTGTCCCGCGTCCCGCGCACCGAGCGATTCGGCTTCTGGACCATGCTCCTCCAGTGGCTGGGCCAGTCCGGCTCGCTCTCCCAGTTCACCCTGGGCGCCACCATCGGCGTCGGCATGACCTTCGGCAAGGCGTTCCTCGCCTTCACGCTCGGCGCGGTCATCCTCGAAATCGTGATCTTCGCCATCGGTCTGGCCGGCATGCGCGAGGGCCTGGCCACCCCGCTGCTCACCCGCTGGATCGGCTTCGGCCGCAACGGCTCCGCGCTGGTCAGCCTCGTCATCGCGGTCAGCCTGGTCGGCTGGTTCGGCGTGCAGAACACGATCTTCGGCAACAGCGTCGCCGCCCTGGTCGGCGGCCCGTCCGCGCTGTGGTGCGCGGTCGCCGGCGTCGCCATCACCGCCCTGGTGATCTTCGGCTTCAAATACATGGCGCTGCTCGCGAAGATCGCCACCCCGCTCTTCTTCGCGCTGATCGCCTGGTCCGTCACCACCACGCTCATGCACCACTCGGTCTCCGAGCTGATCAGCGCCCCGCCGCCGGGCGAGCACCTGCCGCTCGCGGTCGCCGCCACCGCCATCGCCGGCGGCTATATGACCGGCGCGATCGTCGCCCCCGAGATGACGCGCTACAACAAGAAGGGCTCGCACGTCTTCGTGCAGAGCGCCTCCTCCATGATCCTCTCCGAGTACATCGTCGGCATGATCGGCGTGCTCCTCGGCCATCTGGTCAAGAGCAGCGACGTCACCCACATCGTGCTCTCCACCTCCGGCGCGGTCGGCGCGATCGTGGTCATCCTCTCCACCGCGAAGATCAACGACTGGAACCTGTACGGCTCCTCGCTCGGCATCGTCAACTTCTTCCAGGTCGTCTTCGGCAAGCGGCTGCACCGCGGCGTCGTCACCGTCGGACTCGGCATCGTCGGCACCGTGCTCTCGGCGATCGGGGTCATGGAGCACTTCACCGAGTTCCTCTCCACGCTCGGCGTCGCGATCCCGCCCATCGGCGGCATCATCGTGGCCGAGTACTGGGTGGTGCGGCGGATGCGCAAGCCCCTGGACGCCACCCGCGACGCCGAGACGCTGCCCGCGTCCGCGCCCACCTGGGTGCCGATGTCCCTGGTGATCTGGGCCGCCGCGTTCTGCGTCGGCAAGTTCGTCACCGCCGGCATCCCCGCGCTGAACTCCCTGCTCACCGCCTTCGTCCTGTACTGCGTACTCGGCGGCCTCGGCTGGATCAAGAGCTACGGCACCTCCACCCTGGACGACGGGGACACCAGCCTTCCCGACGCCCGCGAAGCAACCCCCATGGGAGCGGCATGAACACCACCGACACCCAGCACAGCCCCGCCGAGGAGGAGGTCGTCGACCTCTGCCGGGAGCTCATCCGGTTCGACACCTCCAACCCCACCAGCGACGAGCGCGCCTGCGCCGACTGGGTCCGCGGCAAGCTCGCCGAGGTCGGCATCGACTCCGAGCTGATCGAGAGCGCCCCCGGCCGGGCCAGCGTCATCGCCCGGATCGCGGGCAGCGACCCCGCGCGCGGCGCCCTCCTCGTCCACGGCCACCTCGACGTCGTACCGGCCGACGCCGCCGAGTGGCAGGTGCCGCCGTTCTCCGGCGAGATCCGCGACGGCTACCTGTGGGGGCGCGGCGCGATCGACATGAAGGACACCGTCGCGGTGATGCTCGCCACCGCCCGGCACTTCGCCCGTACGGACACGGTCCCCTCCCGCGACCTGGTGCTGGCCTTCCTCGCGGACGAGGAGGCCGGCGGCAAGTTCGGCGGCCACTGGCTGGTCGAGCACCGGCCCGAGCTGTTCGAGGGCGTCACCGAGGCGATCGGCGAGGGCGGCGGTTTCTCCTTCGCCATCGACGACGACCGCCGCCTCTACCCGATCGAGAACGCGCAGCGCGGCATGGCCTGGATGGAGCTCACCGCGAGCGGCCGGGCCGGGCACGGCTCCTCGCCCAACGACGAGAACGCCGTCACCGACCTCGCCGAGTCCCTCACCCGCATCGGCCGCCACACCTTCCCCATCCGTTTGATCGAGCCGGTCCGTGAGCTGCTCGCCGAGGCCGCCCGCCTCTACGGCGTCGACTTCGACGAGGACGACATCGAGGGCAGCCTCGCCAAGCTCGGCCCGGTCGCCGACTTCATGCAGGTCGTGCTCCGCAACTCGGCCAACCCCACCATGTTCCAGGCCGGCTACCAGACCAATGTGATCCCCGGCAAGGCCACCGCGCGCGTCGACGGCCGCTTCCTGCCCGGCCATGAGCAGGAGCTGATCGACACCATCGACGAGCTGCTGCTGCCCTCGGTGAGCCGGGAGTGGGTCAACCACGACATCGGCATGGAGACCCCCTTCGAGGGGCCCCTGGTCGACGCGATGTGCGCGGCCGTACGCGCCGAGGACCCGGACGGCCACCCCGTGCCGTACTGCAACCCGGGCGGCACGGACGCGAAGGCGTTCAGCAAGCTCGGCATCCGCTGCTTCGGCTTCAAGGGCCTCAAGCTGCCGCATGACCTCGATTACGGCCGTCTCTTCCACGGCGTGGACGAGCGGGTCCCGCTGGAGGGCCTGCGATTCGGAGTCCGCGTCATGTCGCGGCTCTGGCAGACCTGCTGACGACCCGTAATATTCGGTAACACCCCAAGACCGCACGCCCCCGCGCCTACTCCTCCGCGGGGGCGTCGCGCTTGCCCGGGCCCGCCGCCCGGCCCGTGGCAACGCTCAGGCCATCGGGTCCAGTTGGGCGCGCAGCCACTCCTCCACCTCGCCGACGTGCGCCGCCGCGGCCACCCGCGCCGCCTCCGGATCGCGGTCCGCCAGCGCCCGGTGGATACGGGCGTGCTCCTTGCGCGTACGGTCGTACGCGCCCTCCTGCTGGTAGCCGCGCCACACGCGGGCCCGGAAGGTACGGGAGGAGAGGCCCTCCACGATCGCGGCCAGCGAGTCGTTGCCCGCCGCCAGGCAGATCGCCCGGTGGAAGGCCAGGTCCGCGGCGAGGATCTCCTCCGGGTCGTCGGTGGCGTTCATCGCCTGGAGGTGCTCCGCCACGGCGGCTAGCTGCTCGTCGGTTATCCGGGCCGCGGCGAGCGCGGTCGCCGTGGACTCCAGGATGCGCCGCACCGCCATCAGCTCCACCAGCCGCGGGCCGCGGGAGATCTGCGCGACGACCCCGAAGGTCTCCAGCAGGTCGCCGGTCTCCAGCCGGGTGACGTAGATCCCCGAGCCGTGCCGGGCCTGGAGCACGCCGAGGACGGTCAGCGCGCGGATCGCCTCCCGCATCGAGGAGCGGGAGATGCCCAACTGAACCGCCAAGTCGCGCTCGGTGGGCAGCCGCTGCCCGGCCTCCAGCCGGCCGTCCGCGATCATCGCCTTGATCTGCTCGATCGCGCGCTGCGTCACTGTCCCCTTGGGGGGTGTGATGTCCTCCATGGTTCCCCTCCCGGCGTCCGTGTCGCGGCAGTCTACCCACGCAAGTGATCGGACCAATACTCCTTCAAGTCGCGGAAATCGCCGTACGAGGGGTGTTGTGCTGGCCAAGAGGTCTGATAAATATTCGGCGCGGCCGGTCCCGGCAACCGGCCCGCGACCCAGCGCCGTCCTTGGTGAGGAGCCGTCAGATGACCGGTAGGCAGGCGAGGTTGAGCACGCGGGCCGTGCGCGCGATGGCGGCGGCGGCCTGCGCCGCGCTGGCGCTCACGGCATGCGGCAGCACGAAGGACACCGCGTCCGGCGGGGGCGGCAAGGGCGGCGACGGCAAGGTCGGAGTGATCGTGCCGCTGCTGACCTCGCCGTTCTGGCAGTCCTACAACGACTACGTGCCCAAGATGGCCAAGGCCGAGGGCGTCGACGCGCTGGGGACCGTCAACTCCAACAGCGACTCCGCCCAGCAGATCACCGACATCAACAACCAGCTCAACCAGGGCGTGCGCGGCCTCGTCGTCGCCCCCCTCGACAGCGCCGCCATCGCCGCCGGACTCGACCAGGCCGACCGCAAGGGCGTCCCCGTCGTCGCCGTCGACGTCGCCCCGGAGAAGGGCAAGGTCGCCATGGTCGTACGCGCCGACAATGTCGCCTACGGGACGCGGGCCTGCGAATACCTCGGCAAGCAGCAGCCCTCCGGCAAGGTCGTGCAGATCATGGGCGACCTCGCCTCGGTCAACGGCCGGGAGCGCTCCGAGGCGTTCCGCACCTGCATGAAGCAGAAGTACCCCCAGGTCAAGGTGTTGGAGATCCCCGCCAAATGGGAGTCCGACACCGCCGCCTCCAAGCTCGACACCCTGCTCAACGCCAACCCCGACATCAAGGGGATCTATATGCAGGCGGGCGGCGTCTACCTCGCCCCCACCCTCCAGACCCTCAAGAGCAAGGGCATGCTCAAGAAGGCCGGGCAGAGCGGCCACATCACCATCGTCTCCAACGACGGCATCCCGCAGGAGTTCGACGCGATCCGCAAGGGCGAGATCGACGCCACCCTCTCCCAGCCCGCCGACGCCTACGCCAAGTACGGCATGTACTACATCAAGGCCGCCATGGCCGGTAAGACCTTCAAGCCCGGCCCCACCGACCACGGCTCCACGATCGTCGAGCTGCCCAGCGGCGTCCTGGAGGACCAACTGCCCACCCCGCTGGTCACCAAGGCCAACGTGGACGACAAGAAGCTGTGGGGCAACACAGTGAACACGGCGAAATGAGCACCGACACCGCCCCGCGCCCCCTCGTCGAGGCCGCCGGCATCACCAAGCGCTACGGACCCACCGTCGCCCTGCGCGACGGCCGGCTGACCGTACTGCCCGGCGAATCACACGCCCTGGTCGGCCGCAATGGCGCTGGAAAGTCCACCCTCGTATCCATCCTCACCGGACTCCAGCCGCCCGACGAGGGGACCATCGCCTTCGACGGCGAGAGTGCGCCGCCGCTCTCCGACCGCGACGCCTGGCGCGCCAAGGTGGCCTGCGTCTACCAGAAGCCCACCGTCGTGCCCGAACTCACCGTCGCCGAGAACCTCTTCATCAACCGCCAGCCGACCCGACGCTCCGTCATCGACTGGCGCAGGCTCCGCACCGAGGCCGCCGCCCTGCTCGACGCCTGGGACGTCCGCGTGGACCCCGACGCCCGCACCGCCGACCTTAAGGTCGAGGACCGGCAGATGGTCGAGATCGCCCGCGCCCTGTCCTTCGGCGCCCGCTTCATCGTCCTCGACGAACCCACCGCCCAGCTCGACAACCGCGAGATCGAACGGCTCTTCACCCGCATGCGGGCCCTCCAGGCGTCCGGGGTGACCTTCCTGTTCATCTCGCACCACCTCCAAGAGGTCTACGAGGTCTGCCAGACCGTCACCGTGCTCCGCGACGCCCGCTGGATCACCACCGCCCCCGTCGCCGACCTCCCGCGCGCCGCCCTCGTCGAGGCCATGGCCGGGGAGTCCGCACCCGCCGCCCGCAGCACCGCCGCCCGCACCGCCGCCGAGGACGCGCCCGTACGCCTGGCGGTGCGCCGGCTGACCGGCGAGGCGTACGAAGCCGTGGACCTCACCCTCCGCGAGGGCGAGGTCGTCGGGCTCGCGGGCAGCAGCACCAGCGGCAAGATCCAGCTCGCCGAATCCCTCGCCGGACTCCGCAAACCGGCCTCCGGAACAGCCGAACTCGACGGCGTACCGCTGCCGTTCGGCGACGTGCCCGCGACCCTCAAGGCCGGCGTCGGCTGCGTGCCGCGCGACCGCCACGAACAGGGCCTCGTCTACGGCATGACCATCGGCGACAACGCCACCATGAGCGTCCCCGACCGCCTCGGCCGGTACGGCTTCGTCTCCACCGCACGCAAGCGGTCCCTCGCCCAGGCCCTCGTCCGCCGCCTCGACATCCACGCCGAAGGCCCCGACCAGCCGGTCTCCGACCTCTCCGGCGGCAACGCGCAGAAAGTCGTGATGGCCCGCGCCCTGGCCGGCGACCCCCGGCTGCTCATCCTCATCAACCCCACCGCGGGCGTGGACGTCAAGTCCAAGGAATCGCTGCTCGCCCGTGCGGACAGCGCCAGCGAGGACGGCACCGCCGTGCTCGTCGTCTCCGACGAGATCGACGACCTGCGCCGCTGCGACCGGGTCCTGGTGCTCTTCCACGGCCGCGTCGTCGCCGACCTGGCGGCCGGCTGGCACGAACACGAGCTGATCGCCTCGATCGAAGGAGTGGACCGTGGCTGACACCAAGGCCCCGTCGGCCTCGGACACCGGCCGGGACCGCGGCGCCGCCGAACGCGGCCGGACGGCCGGAAAATCCGTACTGCTGCGCAGAGCGCGGGAGTTGGCGCTCGTACCCGCCCTCATCCTGATGCTCGTGCTCGGCGCGCTGCTCAACGACTCGTTCCTCACCGAGCGGAACATCATCTCCATCCTCGGCGCGTCCGCCGCCCTCGCCATGGTGGTCCTCGCCGAATCGCTGGTCCTGATCACCGGCAAGTTCGACCTGTCCCTGGAGTCCGTCGTCGGCATCGCCCCCGCCCTCGGCGCGCTGCTCGTCCTGCCCGCCGCCCAGGCCGGATTCGGCACGCGATGGCCGACCGGCGCGGCGCTCCTCGCCATCGCCGTCGTCGGCGCGGCCATCGGCGCGTTCAACGGCGTCCTCGTCGTCAAGCTCCGCCTCAACGCCTTCATCGTCACCCTCGCCATGCTCATCGTGCTGCGCGGCCTGCTCGTCGGCGCGACCAAGGGCAAGACCCTCTTCGGCATGCCCGACGCCTTCTACACCCTGGCCACCAGCACCTTCGCGACCATCCCGCTCTCCGTCTGGCTGGCCGCCGGCTGCTTCGGCGCCGCCGGCTTCATGCTCAAGTACCACCGCTGGGGCCGCGCCCTGTACGCCATCGGCGGCAACCCCGACGCCGCGGCCGCCGCAGGCATCCGCGTCCAGCGGGTCATGCTCGGCGTCTACATCGTCGCCGGCGTCCTGGCCTCCGTGGGCGGGCTGATGCAGACCGGCTACGTCGGCGCGATCAACGCCAACCAGGGCCAGAACATGATCTTCACGGTCTTCGCGGCCGCGGTCATCGGCGGCATCAGCCTCGACGGCGGCAAGGGCACCATGTTCGGCGCCCTCACCGGCGTACTGCTGCTCGGCGTCGTACAGAACCTGCTGACCCTCGCCCAGGTGCCGTCCTTCTGGATCCAGGCCATCTACGGCGGCATCATCCTCATCGCCCTGATGATCGCCCGCGTGACCACCGGCAGGGCCCAGGACTGAATGCCCGTGTCCTACAGAGGCGACCCCGACTTCGAAGAGCCCGGCCGCCGGCGCCGGGCCTCCGCCCGAGCCTGAGAGGCCCACCGTGTCTTCAACTGTCCCGCGCGTCACCGCGCTCGACACGTACGACATCCGGTTCCCCACCTCGCGGGAGCTCGACGGCTCGGACGCGATGAACCCGGACCCCGACTACTCCGCCGCCTACCTGGTGCTCCGCACCGACGCGGCCGACGGCGCCGAGGGACACGGCTTCACCTTCACCATCGGCCGGGGCAACGACGTGCAGGTCGCCGCGATCGGCGCGCTCCGCGCCCACGTCGTCGGCCGGCCCCTCGCCGAACTGTGCGCCGACCCCGGCTCCCTCAGCCGCGACCTGACCGGCGACAGCCAACTCCGCTGGCTGGGGCCCGAGAAGGGGGTGATGCACATGGCCATCGGCGCCGTCGTCAACGCCGCCTGGGACCTCGCCGCCAAACGCGCCGGCCGCCCGCTGTGGAGACTGCTCGCCGACGCCGAACCCGAATGGCTCGTCTCCCAGATCGACTTCCGCTACATCGCCGACGCGCTCACCCCCGAGGAAGCCCTCGGCCTCCTGCGGCGCGGCCGGGACGGCGCCGCCGAACGGATCCAGCGGCTCCTCGCCCGCGGCTACCCCGGCTACACCACCTCGCCCGGCTGGCTCGGCTACGGCGACGAGAAGCTCACCCGCCTCGCCCGGCAAGCCGTCGCCGACGGTTTCACCCAGATCAAGCTCAAGGTCGGCGCGGACCTCGACGACGACATCCGGCGGATGCGCACCGCGCGCGCCGCCGTCGGCCCCGGCATCCGCATCGCCATCGACGCCAACCAGCGCTGGAACGTCCACGAGGCCATCGACTGGACCAACGCCCTCGCGGAGTTCGACCCCTACTGGATCGAGGAGCCCACCAGCCCCGACGACGTGCTCGGCCACGCCGCCGTCCGCCGAGCCGTCGCCCCCGTGAAGGTCGCCACCGGCGAGCACGTACAGAACCGGATCGTCTTCAAGCAGCTGCTCCAGGCCGACGCGCTCGACGTCGTCCAGATCGACGCGGCCCGCGTCGGCGGCGTCAACGAGAACCTCGCCATCCTGCTGCTCGCCGCCAAATACGGCGTCCCCGTCTGCCCGCACGCGGGCGGCGTCGGACTGTGCGAGCTCGTGCAGCACCTGTCGATGTTCGACTACGTGGCGCTCTCCGGCACGACCGACGACCGCGCCATCGAGTACGTCGGCCACCTCCACGAGCACTTCACGCAGCCCGTACGCATCCGCGACGGGCACTACGAAGCGCCGCTCGCCCCCGGCTTCTCGGCCGCCATGCGGCCCGAGTCCATCGCCGAATACACCTACCCGGACGGCGACTTCTGGGTCGCCGACCGCGCCGCCCGAGGGCCGAACGGCACAGACGGATCAGAAGGAGCAGCGGCATGACGGGACTTCAGGGACTCAACGCCCTTGTCACCGGCGGAGGTTCGGGTATCGGGCTGGCAACGGCCCGGCTGCTCGCGGAGCGCGGCGCCAGCGTCGCGGTGCTCGACCTCGACCCCGAAGCGGCCGGGAAGCCGCTGCTGGGCTACGCGGCCGACGTCGGCGACGACGCGTCCGTACGCGCGGCGGTCCAGGCGGCCACC
This sequence comes from Streptomyces sp. NPDC050617, assembly GCF_040654795.1. Taxonomy (NCBI): domain Bacteria; kingdom Bacillati; phylum Actinomycetota; class Actinomycetes; order Kitasatosporales; family Streptomycetaceae; genus Streptomyces; species Streptomyces sp. NPDC050617. The sequence goes on from NZ_JBFAIS010000029.1 coordinate 79,673, forward strand.
GCCGACCTCGGCGGCCTCGACATCCTGGTCAACAACGCCGGCATCGGCGCCGCCGGCACCGTCGCCGACAACGGCGACGAGGAATGGCGCCGCGTCCTCGACGTCAATGTCATGGGCGTCGTCCGCACCAGCCGGGCCGCCCTTCCCCACCTGCGGCGCTCCGCGCACGCCGCGATCGTCAACACCTGCTCCATCGCCGCCACCGCCGGACTCCCGCAACGCGCCCTGTACTCGGCGAGCAAGGGCGCCGTCCTCTCGCTGACCCTCGCCATGGCCGCCGACCACGTCCGCGAGGGCATCCGGGTCAACTGCGTCAACCCCGGCACCGCCGACACCCCCTGGGTCGGCCGGCTGCTCGACGCGGCCGACGACCCCGAGGCCGAACGGGCCGCGCTGAACGCCCGTCAGCCGATGGGCCGTCTGGTGACGGCCGGTGAAGTGGCCGCCGCCATAGCCTACTTGGCGAGCCCTGCCGCCGCCTCCGTCACCGGCACGGCCCTCGCCGTCGACGGCGGAATGCAAGGCCTGCGACTGCGCCCGGCCGAGCGGTGAGGACCATACGGCTCGGCCGCGGCACGGTCCCCGTCACCGAACTGTCCTTCGGCGCCGCCGGCATCGGCAACCTCTACACCCCCGTGAGCGACGCCGACGCCAGGGCGGCCGTGGACGCGGCCTGGAACGCGGGCCTGCGCTACTTCGACACCGCGCCGCACTACGGCCTCGGCCTCTCCGAACGCCGCCTCGGCGCCGCCCTGCGCGAGAGGCCGCGCGCCGAGTACACCGTGTCCACCAAGGTCGGACGGCTGCTGGAGGCGGACCCCGCGGCGGTCGGCGAGGACACCGCGGGCGGCTTCGCCGTGCCCGCCACCCACCGCCGGATCTGGGACTTCAGCGCGGACGGCGTGCTGCGCGGCATCGAGGCGAGCCTCGCCCGGCTCGGCCTGGACCGCGTCGACGTCGTCTACCTGCACGACCCCGACGACCACCTGGAACAGGCCCTCGACCACGGTTACCCGGCCCTGGAACGGCTCCGCGCCGAAGGCGTCGTCGGCGCGATCGGCGCGGGCATGAACCACGCCGCGCCGCTCGCCCGCTTCCTGCGCGACACCGACGTCGACGCCGTGCTGCTCGCCGGCCGCTACACCCTCCTCGACCAGAGCGGCCTGACGGAACTCCTCCCCGAGGCGGCGGCGCGCGGCAAGAGCGTGGTCGTCGGCGGGGTCTTCAACTCCGGGCTGCTCGCCGACCCGCGCCCCGGCGCCCGGTACGACTACGAGCGAGCGCCCCGGCCCGTGCTGGAACGGGCGCTGGCCGCGCGGAGGGTGGCCGAGCGGCACGGCATACCGCTGCGGGCGGCGGCCCTGCACTTCCCGTTCGGCCACCCGGCCGTCGCGAGCGTCCTGGTCGGCGCCCGCTCGGCGAGCGAGGTCCGCGACGGCGCGGAACTGCTGCGGCGGCCGGTGCCCGCGGAGTTCTGGGCCGAACTGCGGGGGAGCGGGCTGCTGCCGGAGAGGGCGCCGGTGCCGACGGGACGCTGAACGCCCCGCGCCGAGCCCGCCGCCCCGCGCCCGTACCGCCCCGTACATACGCCCGTACGCCCGTACCGTTTCTTCGACCGACCCAGGAGCTGGAACTGCCATGAGGATCGCCCTGCACACCACGGTCCGCCCCGAGCGGATCGAGGAGTACGAGGCGGCGCACCGCGACGTGCCCGCCGAACTGGTCGCCGCCATCCGGGCCGCCGGAGCCGCCTCGTGGACCATCTGGCGCAGCGGCACCGACCTCTTCCACCTCATCGAGTGCCCCGACTATCCGCGGATGCTCGCGGAGCTGGAGAAACTGCCGGTCAACGTCGCCTGGCAGACGCGGATGGGCGAACTGCTGGAGAGCGCCCACGACTACTCGCCGGACGGAGCCGCCGCCGGGCTGCCCGTCGTATGGGAACTGTGACGCCGTGACGACAGAGCGCACGGACCGGAGCGCCGCGCCCCCGACCGGGATCGTGGACGCCCACCACCACGTCTGGGACCTGGCCGTACGGGACCAGGACTGGATCACCGTGCCCCGGATGGCACCGCTGCGGAGGAACTTCGCCCCGGCCGACCTCCGCGCGGAGGCGGTGGCCGCCGGGGTCACCGCGAGCGTGGTCGTCCAGACGGTCACGGTGGCCGAGGAGACGCCTGAGCTGCTCGCGCTCGCCGCGGAGGACGAGCTGATCGCCGGGGTCGTCGGCTGGACCGATCTCACCGCACCCGGCGTCGCCGACGCCCTCGCCGCCCTGCGCGAGCTGCCCGGCGGCGAGCGGCTGGCGGCCGTCCGCCACCAGGTCCAGGGCGAGGCGGACCCGGAATGGCTGCTCCGCCCCGACGTGCGGCGCGGGCTGGCGGCGGTCGCCGCGGCCGGTCTCGCGTACGACCTCGTCGTCCTCGACCACCAGCTGCCCGCCGCCCGCGCCGCCGCCGCGGCCCTGCCACAGCTCACCTTCGTCCTCGACCACCTGGGCAAACCGCCCATCGCCGCCGGGGAGCTCCGGCCCTGGTCGGACGCCGTACGCGCGCTCGCCGCGCTGCCCAACACCGTCTGCAAGCTCTCCGGCCTGGTCACCGAGGCCGACTGGGCGACCTGGACGGTGGACGGCCTGCGCCCGTACGCCGACACCGTGCTCGACGCCTTCGGCCCCGACCGGCTGATGTTCGGCTCCGACTGGCCGGTCTGCCGCCTCGCCGCCTCGTACGCCGAGGTCCTGGCCGCCGCGCGCGAGCTGACGGGCGGCCTCGACCCGGCCGAGCGGGCGGCGGTCTTCGCGGGGACGGCGGTACGGACGTACGGCCTGGGCCGGTGAGGCTGGGCCGCAGCCGGGCCGAAAACGTCAAGTAAAGTTCTGCTGAGAGTTGAACAGAGCTGAGGCTCGAATCAGAGCAGACGGACAGAGTGGGAAACGGCACCGGCGATGACGGTCACTGAAGAGAACAGGGCCGGTCAGGCGGCCGAGCACCCGGCAGGGGCGGGACAGCCCGCGATCCCCGCCCAGGGCGGCGAACCGACGCCGGGAGGCCGCACGGAGGCCGGCGCGCCGGGCGCGGAGGCCCCCGGCGCCGACATCAACGCCCCCGGCATCGACGCGGACACTTCGGGCATCGGCGCGGACGCCCCCGGTATCGACACCAACGCCCCCGGCATCGACGCGGAGCGTATGGCCGTCTGTCTGAGCGTTCTGGCGGAGCTCGACGAACTGCCCGTGGACCACCCCGACGCCATCGCCATCCGCCGCGCCACCTCCGGCATCTACCGCACGGTCAAGCAGCGCCGCCGCCAGGAGCGCCGGGCCGCGAAGACCGCCAACGACAAGGCCGTCACCGAGGCCACGGCCACCGGCGCCGCCGACCGCATCGACGACGAGACGCGCGGCATACCGCTCGCCGCCACCTCCTCCGCCGAGATCGTCGGCATCCTGGAGCGCCCGCGCTCCTGTTACATCTGCAAGACGCGCTATGTCGAGGTGGACGCCTTCTACCACCAGCTGTGCCGCGACTGCGCCGCGCAGAACCGGGCGCGCCGCGACGCCCGCGCCGACCTGACCGGGCGGCGCGCGCTGCTCACCGGCGGCCGGGCCAAGATCGGCATGTACATCGCGCTGCGGCTGCTGCGCGACGGCGCGCACACCACGATCACCACGCGGTTCCCGAACGACGCCATCCGGCGGTTCAAGGCGATGGAGGACAGCGGCGACTGGCTGCACCGCCTCAAGATCGTCGGCATCGATCTGCGCGACCCCGCGCAGGTCGTGGCGCTCGCCGACTCCGTGAGCGCGGACGGCCCGCTGGACATCCTGATCAACAACGCCGCGCAGACCGTACGGCGCTCCCCGCAGGCGTACCGCGAGCTGATCAACGCCGAGGCGGGCCCGCTGCCGGCGGGGGAGCTGCCGCGGTCCGTCGTCTTCGGGGCGTTCGGCAGCGGCGCGCAGCCCGAGCTGCCGGGCCCGGCCATCGCCGGCCACGACGCGCTGACCCCGCAGACCCTCACCGATCTGGCGCTGACCAGCGGCTCGGCGTCGCTCGCGCGGGTCGAGGCGGGGACCGCGATCGACGCGGGCGGGCTCGTACCGGACCTCGACGCGACGAACAGCTGGATCCAGCGGGTGAACGAGGTCGACCCGGTGGAGCTGCTCGAAGTGCAGCTGTGCAATGTGACGGCGCCGTTCGTGCTGGTGAGCCGGTTGCGCCCGGCGATGGCCGCGGCCGCGGCGCGCCGCAAGTACGTGGTGAACGTCTCCGCGATGGAGGGGCAGTTCAGCCGCGGCTACAAGGGCGCGGGCCACCCGCACACCAACATGGCCAAGGCCGCCCTGAACATGCTCACCCGCACCAGCGCCCAGGAGATGCTGGAGTCCGACGGCATCCTGATGACCGCCGTCGACACGGGCTGGATCACCGACGAGCGCCCGCACCCGGACAAGGTGCGGCTGGCGGCGGACGGTTTCCACGCCCCGCTGGACCTCGTCGACGGCGCGGCGCGGGTCTACGACCCGATCGTCCGCGGCGAGCAGGGCGAGGACCTGTACGGCTGCTTCCTCAAGGACTACGCGCCCGCCGCCTGGTGAGCGGCGGCCCTGCCGGGCGTACACACAACAGCGAGGGGCGGAGCCCACGACACCGGTCGAGTGTCGTGGGCTCCGCCCTTTTCCATCGGGTCTGCCGACAGGCAAAAGAGTCTGGACAAAAATAATTGTCGGTGAGAGGGTGGGGCCATGTTGGACGTGACAGTGATCGAGGACCCCGCCGCCGCCGAGATCTCGCTCGACCCGATACGGGCCCGGCTCCTCGCCGAGCTGGTCGAACCCGCCTCGGCCGCCATGCTGGCCGCGAAGGTGGGCCTGGCCCGGCAGAAGGTGAACTACCACCTCAAGGCGCTGGAGCGGCACGGTCTGATCGAGCTGTTCGGGGAGCGCAGGAAGGGCAGCGTCACGGAGCGGCTCATGCGGGCCACCGCCGCCTCGTACGTGATCTCCCCGCTCGCCCTCGCCGAGGTGCAGCCCGACCCCGCACGCTTCCGCGACCAGTTCTCCGCCCGCTGGCTGCTCGCCGTCGCCGCGCGCCTGGTGCGCGACGCGGGCGCGCTGATCACTGGGGCGGCGAAGTCCCGTAAGCGGCTCGCGACGTTCGCCCTGGACGGAGAGGTGCGGTTCGCCTCCGCCGCCGACCGGGCCGCGTTCGTCGAGGAACTGACGCGGGGCGTCAGCGCCCTGGTCGGCAAGTACCACAGCGAGTCGGCCGAAGGCGGGCGGGAGCACCGCCTCGTCATCGCCGTGCATCCGGCCGTCAAGGCGGAGGCCGCCGGGCCGCGGCCGACGCGCGAACCAACGGAAGCTCCATCAACAGCAGTCGAGAAGTGACCGACGCGAACCGCAGGAGACATCGCCATGGGTAAGGAATTCGAGATCGTCCGGGAGTTCGAGGTCCCGTCACCGCCCGAGGAGGTCTGGGAGGCGATCACCACCGGTACGGGCGGCTGGCTCTGGCCGATGGAGTACGAGCCGCGTACGGGCGGCGCCGCGCCCTTCGGCGGCACCGTCACCGCCTGGGACCCGCCGCACCGGCTGACCGCCCGGAGCGAGGGCGAGGTCGAGGGCGCGGAGAACCAGACGCTCAACCAGCTCGACCACGTCATCGAACCCCGCGAGAACGGTTCCTGGGTGCGCTACGTGCACAGCGGCATCTTCGTGGACGACTGGGACAACCAGTACGACGGCGCCAACCAGCACACCGATTTCTACCTGCACACCCTCCGGCAGTACCTGGCGCACTTCCCGGGACGTCGTGCCGCGTACGCCGCCGTCGACGGGCCGGCTGTCTCCAGCGCGCCGGGTTCCTTCGAGGCGGTGCGCCGGGGCCTGGGCCTGGCCGACGACGTGCCCGAGGGCGCGCGGGTCCGGGTGGAGCCGGCCGGGCTCGCACCGCTGGACGCCGTGGTCGACTACCGCGCCGCGCACTTCATCGGCCTGCGCACGGACGACGCCATGGTCCGTTTCTTCGGACGGGACGCTTTCGGGGCCCCGGTGGGCGTCGCCGTGCACGAGTTCGCCTCCGGCGCGGACCAGAAGGAGACCGAGCGGGCTTGGGGGGAGTGGCTCACGGGCCTGTTCGCCTGAGCGTGCGGCCCCTGCGGGGCGTACTGGTCAGTGGCCGGCGAGTTCGCCGCTGAGCTGTTCGTGGATACGGGCGCCGGCCTCGTTCAGGCCGGTGAACTCGACGCTCTTGCCGCGCTGCGCGTACTTGGCGGCGACGGCGTCCAGCGCGGACACGGAAGAGGCGTCCCAGATATGAGCGCCCGTCAGGTCGATGACGACCGAGTCCGGGTCGCCCGCGTAGTCGAACCGATCGACCACGTCGTTGGCCGACGCGAAGAAGAGCTCGCCGGTCACCGCGTACACGACCCGCCCGCCGTCGGGGTCGGCGACCGAGGTGACGCCGGTGGAGTGGGCGACCCGCTTGGCGAAGACCGCCATGGCGGCGAGCGTGCCCACGACGACGCCGATCGCGAGATTGTGCGTGGCGACCACGCAGGCGACCGTCACGACCATGACGGCGATCTCGCCGGCCGGCAGCCGCTTCAGGGTCTTCGGCGCGATGGAGTGCCAGTCGAAGGTGGCGACCGACACCATGACCATGACGGCCACCAGCGCGGCCATCGGGATGTCGGACACGATCGGCCCGAACACGATGCACAGGACCATGAGGAAGGCCCCGGCGAGGAAGGTGGACAGGCGGGTACGGGCGCCGGAGACCCGTACGTTGATCATCGTCTGGCCGATCATGGCGCAGCCGCCCATGCCGCCGAAGAAGCCCGTGACGATGTTGGCGACGCCCTGGCCGACGGACTCGCGGGTCTTGTCGGAACGGGTGTCGGTGATGTCGTCGACCAGCTTGGCCGTCATCAGCGACTCCATCAGCCCGACCAGCGCCATGGCGAGGGCGTAGGGGGCGATCGTCGTCAACGTGTCGAGGGTGAAGGGCACGTCGGGCAGGCCGGGCGCCGGCAGCGAGGAGGGCAGCGCGCCCTTGTCGCCGACCGTGGGCACGGCGATCCCCGCGGCCAGAGTAATGGCGGTGAGGATGGCGATGGAGACCAGCGGGGCCGGTACCGCCTTGGTGATCCGCGGGAAGAGCACCATCAGGGCCAGCCCGCCGATGACGAGCGGATAGACCGGCCACGGTACGTCCCGCAGCTCAGGCACCTGGGCCAGGAAGATCAGCACGGCCAGCGCGTTGACGAAGCCGACCATCACCGGGCGGGGCACGAACCGCATCAGCTTGGCGACGCCGAGCGCGCCGAGGACGATCTGGAGCACACCGGCGAGGATCACGGTCGCCACCAGGTAGCCGAACCCGTGCTCCCGGTTGACCGGGGCGATGACAAGGGCGACGGCGCCGGTCGCGGCGGAGATCATCGCCGGCCGGCCGCCGACGACGGAGATGGTGACGGCCATCGTGAACGAGGCGAACAGGCCGATGCTCGGATCGACCCCCGCGATGACGGAGAAGGAGATCGCCTCGGGGATCAGCGCCAGCGCCACCACCAGGCCGGCCAGCACCTCGGTGCGCAGGACCTTCGGCGACAGCCGGTACGTACGGGCGCCGCGCAGCCACGCGGTCGGGGACGGGACGGAAAGAGGCAAGGGGGAACCTGTCAGGGCGCGAAGGGTGCTGGGGATGGTGCCGGGCCGCCGGTCGGCGGGGGTGCCGTGCATCATGGACACGCGCGTCACACGGCGGCCCTCGGGCACCGGGAACTCTACCCTAACGTAAGGGTAGAGATCGGCGGGGGCGGCGTACGGCCGTGACGGCACCGGAACGAGAGGGCCAGGGGTAGGGCGTGGACGGCAAGCACATGCAGATCGGCGAGGTCGCCGAGCGGACCGAGCTGTCGCTCCGTACGATCCGGCACTACGAGGAGAGCGGGCTCGTCGTCCCCTCGGCCCGCTCCCAGGGCGGCTTCCGCCTCTACACCGAGGCCGATGTGGCTCGCCTCATGGTCATCCGCCGAATGAAGCCGCTCGGCTTCTCCCTGGAGGAAATGCGGGACCTGCTGTCCGCCACGGATCGCCTCGACTCCGGCGAGGACGTGACCGAGAGCGAGCGGGCCACGCTCCTGGAACGAGTGAGCGGCTTCGAACAGGCCGCCGGTGAGCGCGTCGCCAAGCTGCGTACGCAGTTGGCGCGAGCCGAGGAATTCGCCGCCACGCTGCGCGAGCGGCTCGCGCGAATGGCGGGCGGCTGACCACCGGGCCGCTTTGCGCAGTTCCCCGCGCCCCTACGGGCAGGGTCGCGCTGTGGTCGACCGGCTGCGGGTTGTGGTTGGTTGCTCGCGCAGTTCCTCGCGCCCCTGTCGGGCGGACTGAGCTCCGGTCGGTTGGCTGTCGGCCGTCGGTGGCTGATCGCGCAGTTCCCCGCGCCCCTGATGTGCGTGCTCGCGCTGCGGTGGTCGGCTGCCCGTCGTCGGTGGTTGCCCGCGCAGTTCCCCGCGCCCCTACGGGCGCGGTTTTGCTGCGGGTTGCAGGCGGCTGGTCGCACAGAGCATCGACGCGAGGCTACAACCCCACCGACGACCTGCGGCCGACCAACTGCAGCAGGGCCCACGCGCCTAAGGGGCGCGGGGAACTGCGCGCTCAGCCGCGGGCGGCCCGCAGGTGATCGACCGCGGCAGGGCCTACGGACCTTAGGGGCGCGGGGAACTGCGCGAGCGACCCTCCACGACCCGCAGGTGGTCAACTGGCGTGAGCGCCGTGGACCTCAGGGGCGCGGGGAACTGCGCGCTCAGCCACAGGTGGCCCGCAGGCGATCGACCGCGGCAGGGCCTACGGACCTTAGGGGCGCGGGGAACTGCGCGAGCAGTCGCCGCCCCGCGCGCAGCGGTTTGTCAGGGGCCGGTCAGCAGGCCCGGCAGGCCGTCCATGGCGGCACCCAGACGGTCCGACGGCAGGCCGCCCCCCTGGGCGGTCTCGTCGTTGCCGCCGCCGCGCCCGTCCAGGAGGCCCTTGACGAGAGCGGCGGCGGACAAGCCCGCGGCGCGGCCGGCCGCGTTCACGGCTACGACCACCACCGCCTTGCCGCCCGCCGTCGCCCCGACGGCGGCCACGCCGGGGCGCTCGCCCGGCAGTCGGTCGCGTACGGCCTGGGCCAAGGTACGGGCGTCGCCGCCGTCGCCGTCCGTGGTGGCGGTGACCATGAGCGTGCCGTGGACATCCCGAGCGGCGGCCGCCAACTCGGCGGCGCGGCCCAGCGCGGCCCGGCGGTGCAGGTCCTCGGCGCGCTGGTCGGCGGCCTTCAGCCGGTCGAGCAGCGAGGCGACCCGGTCGGGAAGCTGGGCGCGCGGGGCCTGGAGCTGCTCGGCGAGGCGGGCCACCAGGTCCCGTTCGCGGGCCAGGTAGCCGAAGCCCTCGACGCCCACGGCGGCCTCCAGGCGGCGCATCCCCGCGCCGACCGAGGACTCGCCGGTCAGCGCGATCAGCCCGACCTGCGAGGCGTGCTCGACATGCGTGCCGCCGCACAGTTCGCGCGACCACGCGCCGCCGATCTCGACGACCCGCACCCGCTCCCCGTACGTCTCGCCGAAGAGGGCGAGCGCCCCGAGCTCCTTGGCCTCGGGCAGGCTCATCCACTTCACGTCCACCGGCAGATCGCGCCGCAGCGCGCGATTGGCGGCCTCCTCCACCTCGCTGCGGGCGCTCGGGCCGAGCGCGCCGCGCCAGGGGAAGTCGAGCCGCAGCGATCCGGGCCGGTTGTACGAACCGGCTTGCAGCGCGGTCGGGCCGAGCACCTGGCGGAGCGCCGCGTGTAGCACGTGCGTACCGGAGTGCGCCTGCCGGGCGCCGAGCCGCCACTCCGGGTCGACGGCGGCCCGTACGGCGTCGCCGGTCGCCAACTCGCCCGCCGTGACCCGGATCTGATGGGCCACCAGCCCCGGCAGCGGCCGCTGCACGTCCAGCACCTCGGCCTCTGCCGACGCCCCGGTCAACAGCCCCGCGTCGCTCTCCTGACCGCCCGACTCCGCGTAGAACGGGGTGCGGTCCAGGACGACGGTGGCGATCTCGCCGGTGCGTACGACCGGCAGCGGGCCGTCCGCGCCCAGCACGGCCAGGACGCGGGAGTCCGTCTGCAGGGTCTCCCAGGCGCGCCAGTCGGTGGGGCCGTTCGCGTCGAGGACGGTGCGGAACGCCGAAGTGTCCGCGCTGACACCGGACTTGCGGGCCCGCGCGTCGGCACGGGCGCGCTCGCGCTGCTCGGTCATCAGCGCCGTGAACCCCTCGCGGTCCACCTCGACGCCCTGCTCCTCGGCCATCTCCAGCGTCAGTTCGACGGGGAAGCCGTAGGTGTCGTGCAGCAGGAACGCCTGCGCGCCCGGCAGCGAACGCCCGCCCGACTCCTTGACCTTGGCGACCGCCGCGTCCAGCACCGTCGTGCCCTGACGCAGCGTCGAACGGAACGCGTCCTCCTCCGCGTACGCCTGCTGGGCGATGCGGTCGAACTCCTCGGCGACCTCCGGGTAGCTCGGCGCCATGCAGTCGCGGGCCACCGGCAGCAGCTCCGGCAGCGCCGGGTCCTGGTAGCCCAGCAGCCGCACCGAGCGCACGGCCCGGCGCAGGATGCGCCGCAGCACGTACCCGCGGCCCTCGTTGCCGGGGGCCGTCCCGTCGCCGAGCAGCATCAGGGCGGTGCGCACATGGTCGGCGACGACCCGCAGCCGTACGTCCGCCTGCGCGTCGGCGCCGTAGCGGGAGCCGGTCAGCTCGGCCGCGCGGTCCAGCACGGGACGGGTCTCGTCGATCTCGTACAGGTTGTCGACGCCCTGGAGGAGGGTCGCCATCCGCTCCAGGCCCATGCCGGTGTCGATGTTGCGGCGGGGGAGTTCGCCGAGGATCGGGTAGCCGGACTTGCCGGCGCCCTCGCCGCGCTCGTACTGCATGAAGACGAGGTTCCAGAACTCCATGTACCGGTCCTCGTCCACGGCCGGCCCGCCCGCGCGCCCGAGCTCCGGGCCGCGGTCGTAGTACATCTCCGAGCAGGGGCCGCACGGGCCGGGCACGCCCATGGACCAGAAGTTGTCCTCGTCGCCGCGCTCGACGATCCGCTCCGGCGGCAGCCCCGCCACGCGCCGCCAGATCTCGGCGGCCTCCGCGTCGGAGTGGTGCACCGTCGCCCAGATGCGGTCCGGGTCGAGCCCGTAACCCCCCTCCGCCACCGGGGTGGTGGACAGCGCCCAGGCGAAGCCGATGGCCTCTTCCTTGAAGTAGTCGCCGAACGAGAAGTTGCCGTTCATCTGGAAGAAGGAGCCGTGCCGGGTGGTGCGGCCGACCTCCTCGATGTCCAGGGTCCGCACGCACTTCTGCACGCTCGTCGCCCGCGGCCACGGCGGCTGCGCCTCGCCCGCCAGATACGGCTTGAAGGGAACCATGCCCGCGTTGACGAAGAGCAGCGTCGGGTCCGGGGTGGGCAGCGGCGCGCTCGGGACCACGGTGTGACCCCGCTCGGCGAAGAAGTCGAGGAAGCGGCTGCGGATGTCGGCGGTACGCAAGTCGGGCTCCGAGGGGCTCGGGAGGGTGGTCAGGCGGCGCTGGTCGTACGGGCGGCACGTGCCGCCTTCGCCGCCTTCGCGGTCTTGGCCGTGCTGCTCACGGGGTGCAGCGCCGCGTACTCCAGCGGCGCCGACGGGTCGATGGACACGTCGAGCGGCGCGGGCTCGGCGCCCGCGCGCACCAGCAGGTCGCCGACCGCCGCGATCATCGCGCCGTTGTCGGTGCACAGCCGCAGCGGCGGCACCCGCAGGGTGATCCCGGCGGCCTCGCACCGCTGCTGGGCCAGTTCCCGTACGCGCGAGTTGGCGGCGACGCCGCCGACCACCACGAGGGTGTCCACGCCGTGGTCCCGGCAGGCGGCGACGGCCTTCTTGGTCAGCACGTCCGCGACCGCCTCCTGGAGCGAGGCCGCGCCGTCCTCGACGGGCAGCGGCTGTCCGCTCGCCCGGTGCTGCTCCGCCCAGCGGGCTGCCGCGGTCTTGAGACCGGAGAAGGAGAAGGCGTACTTGTCGTCGCGCGGCCCGGTCAGCGGGCGCGGGAAGGCGACGGCGCGCGGGTCGCCCGTACGGGCCGCCCGGTCGACGGCCGGCCCGCCCGGGTACGGCAGCCCGAAGACGCGCGCGACCTTGTCGAAGCACTCGCCGGCCGCGTCGTCGAGCGTGTCGCCGAGGTGGACGATCGGATCGCGGGCCAGGTCCCGTACGAGCAGCAGCGAGGTGTGGCCGCCGGAGACGATCAGCACCATGCAGGGGTCGGGCAGCGGGCCGTGCTCCAGGGTGTCGGCCGCCACATGGCCCGCGAGGTGGTGCACGCCGTACAGCGGGACCCCCAGCGAGTAGGCGAAGCCCTTGGCGGCGGCGACGCCGACCTGGAGCGCGCCGGACAGGCCGGGGCCGGTGGTGACGGCCACGGCGTCGATGTCGGCCATCTTCAGCCCCGCGTCGGCGAGGGCGGCCCGTACGACCGGGGCGGCCGCGTGCACATGGGCGCGCGCCGCGATCTCCGGGACGACGCCGCCGAACCGCGCGTGCTCGTCCATACTGGACGCGACGGCGTGGCCCAGCAGCACACCGTCCTGGACCAGACCGGCTCCGGTCTCGTCGCAGGACGACTCGATTCCCAGCACCACCGGTGAACGGCTCACGCCACTGCCTCCTGCCATTGATCTGTACCTGCGAATTGTACGCAACCGGAACTCTGGCCGGTCCCGGCCGCGACCAGCACGCCGCAGGTCAGTAGAGTTCCGTTGCCGCTCGTGCCGCCTGCGGTGGCACATGCTCTGACCTGCCCGTTCTCATACCTGTCCGTGGTCACTGCCGCACTCTGCGCAGTGCCGAGACCCTCCGTCGTCCCGAGCCGTCGTCAGCCTGCTCCGGCTGTCTCCGGCCATTGTCCCGCTGTTCCGCCGCGGCCCCGCACCATCGGGCCGCCGTCCGCCGCTTCCGCCGATCTCCGAGGTACGCCCCCGTGACCCCCGTTCCGCCACCGCCGCCCGAGACGACACCCGGCGCGGTATCCGCGACGGCGGCCCCCGTGACGGTCGTGGGCATCGGCGCCGACGGCTGGCCGGGGCTCGCCCCGGCCTCCCGGGACACCCTGCGCGCGGCCGACGTGCTCATCGGCGGCCCCCGCCAGCTCGACCTGCTGCCGCCCGGCGAGTGCGCGGGGGAGCGGGTGGCCTGGCCCTCGCCGCTGCGGCCCGCGGTGCCGGGGCTCATCGAGCGCTTCGCCGGGCGGCAGGTCTCCGTGCTGGCCAGCGGCGACCCCATGTTCTTCGGCATCGGCCGCACCCTGACCGAGGTGCTGGGCCCCGAGCGGCTGCGGGTGCTGCCGCACCCGTCCTCCATCTCGTACGCGTGCGCCCGGCTCGGCTGGGCGGTGGAGGACACCGAGGTGATCAGCCTGGTCGGGCGGCCCGCCGCGGCGCTCTCGGCGGCGGCGTACCCCGGCCGCCGGCTGCTCGTGCTCAGCGCCGGATCCGGCACTCCGGCCGACGTCGCCGCGCTGCTGTGCGAGCGGGGCTTCGGCCCGAGCCGGCTGCGCGTCTTGGCGCGGCTCGGCGGCGCGGACGAACACGTCACGGAGGGCGTCGCGGAGGACTGGCCGCACCCGCCGGGCGACGCGCTCAACGTCGTCGCGGTGGACTGCCGCGCGTCGAAGGACGCCGTACGCCTTGCGCTCACCCCCGGCCTCCCGGATCATTCGTACGAGCACGACGGCCAGTTGACGAAGCGTCATGTGCGGGCCGCGACCTTCGCCGCGCTGGCCCCCGCACCCGGCGAGCTGCTGTGGGACGTCGGCGGCGGGGCCGGCTCCATCGGCATCGAGTGGATGCGGGCGCACCGCAGCTGTCGGGCCGTCAGCATCGAGCGGGACCCGGTACGGGCCCGGCGCATCGAACACAACGCGAGCGCGCTCGGCGTGCCCGGTCTGCGCGTCGTCACCGGCCCCGCGCCGGACTCGCTCGCCGGACTGCCCACGCCCGACGCCGTGTTCATCGGCGGCGGGCTGACCGCGCCGGGCGTCCTCGACGCCTGCTGGGACGCGCTGCGGCCCGGCGGCCGGATCGTCGCCAACACGGTCACCCTGGAGTCCGAGGCGCTGCTCGCCGACTGGCACCGGCGCCGGGGCGGCGAGCTGGTCCGCATCGCCGTCGCGCACGCCGTGCCGGTGGGCGGGTTCACGGGGTGGCGGCAGGCCATGCCCGTCACACAATGGGCGGCGGTCAAGGCGGAACCGCCCGCCCCGGCTGTCGCGGGCGCCGACGCCGCCGATGCCGACGCCGAGAGTGCCGATAGTGCCGATCGAGGGGAAGAACGATGACGGTGTACTTCATCGGCGCCGGTCCCGGCGCCGCCGACCTGATCACGGTCCGCGGGGCGCGGACCCTGGCCCGCTGCCGGGTCTGCCTGTACGCGGGCAGCCTCGTCCCCCGCGAACTGCTCGCCGACTGCCCCTCCGACGCCCGGCTCATCGACACCGCGCAGCTCAACCTCGACCAGATCGTCGACCAGATCGTACGGGCGCACGAGGCGGGCGAGGACGTGGCGCGGCTGCACTCCGGCGACCCGTCGGTCTTCAGCGCCGTCGCCGAACAGATGCGGCGCCTCGACGCGGCCGGCATCCCGTACGAGGTGGTGCCCGGCGTCCCCGCCTTCGCCGCGGCCGCCGCCGCGCTGAACCGCGAGCTGACCGTGCCGACCGTCGGCCAGACCGTCGTCCTCACCCGCATCGCCCAGCAGGCCACCCCCATGCCGGACGGCGAGGACCTCGCCACCCTCGGCCGCAGCCGCGCCCTCCTCGTCCTGCACCTCGGGGCCCGCTACGTCGACCGCATCGTGGACCAACTGCTGCCGCACTACGGCGCCGACTGCCCGGCCGCCGTCGTCGCCATGGCCAGCCGCCCCGACGAACTCGTCCTGCGCGGCACCCTCGCCGACATCGCCGACCAGGTGAAGGCCGCGGGCGTGGTCCGCACCGCCGTCATCCTCGTCGGCCGCACCCTGGGCGCCGAACAGTTCCGCGACAGCCACCTCTACTCGGCGGACCGGGACCGGCCGCACGGGTCTTGCGAGGCGACGGCGTCCGGCGGGGCGGAGGGCTGAGGCCGCCGCGTCGGCTCCACGACGGCCCTATCGGGCCGAGTCCGGGCCGGGGGCCGCTCGGGGAAGTGCGACGACCGGCGCAGGCGATTCACTCGACGGTCGCCGCGGCCTGCCAGGCGCCTGGGCGCAGACCGGTCGCGTTCCGGAAGAACACCGAGAAGTTGGCCGCGTCGGGGAAGCCGAGCACACGCGCGCAGTCGGTCGCGCTGAGTCGGTCGTGCGCGAGGAGCCGCTTGGCCTCCAAGACGATCCGCTCGACGATGAACGCTTTCGCCGTGCGGCCGGTGGCCCGCTGAACCGCTCTGGAGAGGGTGCGCGGCGCGTATCCCAGTGATTGGGCGTAGAAGCCGGCGTCATGATGCTCCCGGAAGTGCGCTTCGACGCCGGCCCGGAACAGCAGGAACGTCGGGTTCGCGGACTGTGCCGCCTCTCGCGGCGGCCGGAGTCGGGCGATGAGCGCGGAGAGCAGGATCTCGGGCAGCTCCGGCGACCGGCCTCCGGGCGGGGCGGACGCTTCGAGGAGGAGGTGATTCCGCGCGGCGTCGACGAACGGCCACTCGGCCTCGGGGACGCTCCACCGCGCGACCGGCTCGGGGGACGCGACGAGCTTCCGGGTGGCGCGGGTGACCGGCGCGGTCGGGACGAACAGAACGATGTGCCCCGTAACGCCCGCGATGTCATCCCATCGGTGCACCGCGCCAGGGGGGACCCACACCGCGGAACGCTCCCGGAGCGGGTGCTCCAGGAAGTCCACCGTGACCCGCCCGTGCCCGGCGTCGACTACGCCGAGCACGTGGAAGTCGGCTCGTTGCGTGCCGCCGTCGTTCAGCTCGCGCAGGCGCTCGAACGTCATCGTCTCGACCGTGACGCCGCCGTCGCCGACGGGCTGGTAGGTCATCTGGCGGATCGCGGTCATGTGTCCAGTTTCCACCATCGGTTGACCGGTCGAACCGATGCGCCGCGAGAGTCGCGGAGATTCAATGGTGAAGCGGAAAGGCCGCGGGGTACGCCGAAGGCCGCCGCCCATAGCGAAGAACACCGCACGAAGAACACCGCACGAAGAACACTGATCGAGGACGTCATGACGCACACGATGCGGCAGTCGCCGCTGCCCACTTACGACCATCGGCAGGGAACCGGACCGACCCTGGTGCTCCTGCACTACTGGGGCGGCTCGGCCCGCACCTGGGACCCTGTCGTCGACCGCCTCGCCGGGCGCGACGTACTCACCCTCGACTTCCGCGGGTGGGGCCGCTCGCGGGGCCTGCCCGGCCCGTACACGCTCCGCCGGTTCGCGGACGACACGCTTGCCGTGCTCGCCGACGCGGGCGTCACCGACTACGTCCTCGTCGGGCATTCCATGGGCGGCAAGGTCGCGCAGCTGATCGCGGCGGCCCGGCCCACCGGCCTCCGCGGGGCCGTCCTCGTCGGCCCCGGCCCGGCGAGGCCCGCCGCGGCGATCACCCCCGAGTACCGGGAAGCCCTATCCCATGCCTACGACTCCGACGAGTCCGTGGCCGGCGCCCGGGACAACGTCCTCACCGCGACCGAACTGCCCGAAGCCGTCACGTCGCGGATCGTGATCGATTCGCGTGCCTGTGCCGACGCCGCCCGCACGGAGTGGCCGCTGCGCGGCATCGCGGAGGACATCACCGAGCACACCCGCCTGATCGGCGTCCCCGTCCTCGTCGTCGCCGGGGAGAACGACCAGGTCGAGCCGGTCGACGTGCTCCGCGACAACCTGATCCCCTATCTCCCCGGAGCCGGCTTCACGGTGATCCCCGATACGGGGCACCTGATCCCGCTGGAAGCCCCGGCCGACCTCGTCGACGCGATCATCGGCTTCGCGCCCGCTTCCTGACCGGGGCGGTGCCGCGAGTGGGCGGGCCGGGCCTCCCCTGTGACCCGGGCGCGCCGGCGACCCCTCCGGCCCCTGCGCCCGTTCACGGGCCGCCGGTCGCCCGGCGGCCCGGGGCGTGGGGCCGTCACCAGGCAATGAGGCGAGGCCCGCACCGACCGCTCGGTGCGGGCCTCGCCGGATGTCACGCGCCTATGTCCGCGTACGGCTCCGGTCGGCCCTGGCCGCTCGGTGGTCAGGCGCCGTCCCTGCCGATCGCTCGGCGGCTTCCGGGCTCCGCCCCGCGCTCCGGCGGGTGTCGGCCGTCCGCCCCGGGCCCGTTCGACGCCCGTTGCGACCCCGCCGACGCCGTTGCGTGGCACGCGCCGCGGCCGTCGGCGCGGGCGACGACGCGACCCGCCGCGACGCGGACGGCGGCCTCGGTTCCGTCGCTGACGGCGGGCACGCCGGCCGCCGCGGCGAGGACGCCCCGCTCGTCGTGTACGAGCCGCAGGCGCGGCCACGCCGACTCCGGGAAGGCCTGGCGCAGGCCGCGGGCGAGCTCGGTGACGGTCAGCCGGGCGAGCGGGCCCAGTTCGTCGGGGTCGCCCGTGACCAGGGCGGCGGTGACCTGGTCGCCCGGGCGTGCGGCCCGTACGGCCTCCTCGACGGCTTCGAGGCGGTGCAGCCCCAGCACGGCCACCACGCCGTCGCCCGAGAGGTCCACCGGCTCGCCGCGCAGCGCGTCCACCGCGGGCGGCGGGGACCAGGGCGCGTCGGCGGGGCGGGCCTGCGGGGCGTAGGGGAGGTGGGGCGGCGGCCAGGCGTCGGCCAGGTCGAGGGCGGCCAGGTGCTCGCAGGCGCCGACGATGTTGAAGGGGTCGACGAAGCCGGGAGCGGCGGCGGCCAGCCGGCTCGCGCCGTGCAGCGTCGTGAGCACGCTCTCCGCCAGGCGGACCTGGCGGCCGGCTGACGGGCGAACCTGCTCCAGGGCCAGGCCGAGCAGGATCGCGTCGACCTTCATGAGTTGCGCGAACGGCAGTTGAATCCGTTCGTCCGCGAGGACCGTCGGCATCAGGTCCAGGCCGATTCGGGCCGCCCCGTCCCGCTCGTCGGCCGCCAGGGGGAGCGGGGCCAGCCAAGCGCGCGCGAACGCGCCCAGCGCCGTGCGGGCGGTGCGGCCCGGCTCCGGGTGCGGCGGCGCGGGCGCGGCGTCGGCGAGAGCGGCCAGTACGGAGAAGTACAGGGCCCTCTTGCCGGGGAAGTTGGAGTACACCGCGCCTCGGGTGAGTCCGGCGCGCTCGGCGATCGAGTCGATCTTGGCATCGCGGAAACCGCGCACCGTGAACTCCTCCCCGGCGGCGGCCAGCACCTTGGCGCGGTTCTGCTCCTGGAGCTGTGCTCTGCTCAGCCGAACCATCGTGTGCTCGTCCTCCTCGCCCGGCATCCATCCATCGCCGTTGCTTCGCGTCCTCGTGCAAGATACCGTCACCATTCAGATGACGAGAGCATGTGGTTTAGTCATCTGAAATCTGACTCCGAACGCCCGGGAGGGCTCATGACGGTCGCCGACCAGGACACCAGCGGCAACCCCGAGATCGACCTCACCGACCCCGAAGTGCTGCGCGACCCCTTCACCGCCTACGGACGGGCCCGCGAGCGCTCCCCGCTGGCGCGACTGCGAGCCCCCGGCATCGGGACGATGTGGGCCGTCACCCGGTACGAGGCCGCCAAAGCGCTGCTGGCCGACCCCCGCTTCGAGATCAACGCCCGCAGTTTCCTCCGGCCCGACGTCCCCGAACACTGCCTCGCCTACATGCGGACCATGTCCGAGCTGGACGGCCCGGAACACTCCCGGCAGCGCCGGCTGGTCTCGCCCGCGTTCACCGTGCGCCGCGCCGCCGAGTTCCGGCCGCGGATCGAGCCGATCGTCGAGCGGCTGCTCGACAGCCTGCCCGAGCACGCCGAGAACGGCTCCGTAGACCTGCTGCGGCACTTCACCCGGCCGCTCCCGATCGACGTCATCTGCGAATCCGTCGGCATCCCCGGACCCGACCGGCCGCGCTGGCGCGCCTACGGCGCCACCATCGCGGCGGGCTCGGGCCAGGGCTTCGGCGAGGCCGTGCCCGGCATCATGGAAGGGGCCAAGGCGGCGATAGCGCGCCGCCACGCCGATCCCGGCGACGATCTGCTCTCGGACCTCATCCGCGTCCAGGCCGAGGACGGCGACCGGCTCAGCGAGACCGAACTCGTCACCATGGTCTGGCACTTGGTCCTCGCGGGGCAGACGCCCGCCAACCTCATCGCCAACGCCGTGGCCGTCCTGCTCGCCCACCCCGAACAGCTCGCCGCAGTCCGCGCCGACCCCGCGCTCATGCCGCGCGCCGTCGAAGAGCTGACGCGCTGGTGCGGCCCGACGCTGCTGTCGATTCCCCGTTACCCGCGCGAGGACGTCGACCTGTTCGGCACGCCGGTGCGCAAGGGCGAGCCGGTCACCGCCGTCATCGCCGCCGTCAACCGCGACCCGCGCGCCTTCGCCGACCCCGACCGGCTCGACCTCGCCCGCCCCGCCGGCCCCGCGGGCCACCTGGGCTTCGCCCACGGGCCGCACTTCTGCCTCGGCGCGTCCCTGGCGCGCGTACAGACCGAAGTGGCCCTGACCGCCCTGCTGCGCCGCTTCCCGAACCTCGCCCTGGCCGGACCGTCGGCCGCTCAGCGCGCC
Source organism: Streptomyces sp. NPDC050617 (assembly GCF_040654795.1). Classification (NCBI taxonomy): domain Bacteria; kingdom Bacillati; phylum Actinomycetota; class Actinomycetes; order Kitasatosporales; family Streptomycetaceae; genus Streptomyces; species Streptomyces sp. NPDC050617. The sequence continues at coordinate 99,412 of NZ_JBFAIS010000029.1, forward strand.
ATGGACCCGGGCACCTGGCGGCTGGCCGAGCTGCGCGTGACGCTCTGACCAGCTGCCCGTAGAAACCCTCTCATCCGCCGGCGCCCTCGACGAGCGGCGTCAGGCCGTCGAGCATCGACGTGAGGCCGAGTTCGAACAGCTTGTCCAAGTGCAGGTCGTAGCCGTTCTCGTCGAGGTCCCCCATGACCCGGCTGAACGTGGGGTAGTCACCGGACGCGAGCACCGACGCGAGGACGGGCGCCTGGGTGTCCAGCCACTGCTCGTCCGTCAGGCCCGTGGCGCTCGCGGCCTGGGCCTCGCGCTCCAAGTGGACGGCGACGCCCTGCACATGGCTGTAGAGGAGGATGTTCACGTCGTACATGGCGGTCGGCGTCAGGCCGAGGCCGTCCAGAGCGCTCAGGACCCACTCGGAATAGGCGATCAGATTGGGCGACACCTGAGGGCGGGTGAGCGGGCCGATCTGCGCCAGCCAGGGGTGCGCGCGGTGCAGCGTCCACAGCGCCCGGGCCCCCGCCTCCAGCCGCGCCCGCCAGTGGGCGGGGGCGTCGGCGGGGTAGACCATCTCGCCGAGGGCGGCGTCGGTCATCAGTCGTACGAGGTCGTCCCGGCCGTTCACATAGCGGTACGGCGACATGGCGGCCGTGCCGAGGCGCGCCGCGACGCCCCGCATGGACAGGGCGGCGAGCCCCTCCTCGTCGGCGATCTCCATGGCGGTGCGCACGATGCGCTCACGCGTCAGCTCGTGCTCGGAACCGTCCGCCGCGCGGGGCCGCCGGTCCGGGGCCGTACGGCGGTCCGCCGAGGCGACCACGGTGCCGACCCGCGCCTGGGCCCGCACCGCCCCTTCCTGCCCCAGGGTCGTCAGCGCCTTCGTGGCGGTGGCCAGCGCGACGTTCCACTCGCGGGCGATCTGCCGCGTCGACGGCACCCGGTCGCCTGGGGCCAGTTCGCCCTCGGCGATGCGCCGACGCAGCTCGGCGACGATGCGCAGATACGGCGGGATGTCTTTCCTGGACACGGCCATGGCGTGCTCCCTCCTCCCTGTCCTAGTACAGAAATTAGCAGAACACGGAGCTGTACGCTCCGATTCCCGCAGTCCAATCCGGCTTGCCGAGGCTGCGCGTACGGCGTAAATTCACATGCGTACACCGTACGAAGGGGTTCATGTGAAGACCGTGCTCATATCCGGCGCCAGCGTCGCCGGACTCACCCTCGCCCACTGGCTGCGCCGCCACGGCTACGCCCCCACCGTCGTCGAACGCGCCCCCGCCCTGCGCCCGGGCGGCCAGGCGCTCGACGTGCGCGGCGTCGCGCTCGGCGTCCTCGAAAGGATGGGCATCCTGCCCGAAGCGCGGGCCCTGCGCACCCGGATGCGCGGCATGACGATGCTCGACGGCGACGGCAACGAACAGTGGAGCTCCACCGAGATGGCGCTCAGCAGCGGCCGACTGGACAGCGACGACATCGAACTGCTCCGCGACGATCTCACCCAACTCCTGTACGGGCAGGCGCGGGACGGCGTCGAGTACCTCTTCGGCGACCACATCACAGCCCTCGACGAGGACGCGCACGGCGTCCACGCCACCTTCGAACACGGCCCGCGCCGCAGCTTCGACCTCGTCGTGGGAGCCGACGGCCTGCACTCCGCGGTGCGCCGCCTGGCCTTCGGCCCGGAGCGGGACTTCGTCCACCACCTCGGCTCCCACGTGGCCGTCTTCGCCACCGAGAACTTCCTGGAACTCGACAACTGGCAGACCTGGCTCACGGACGGCACCGCCACCTACTGCCTCTACCCGGCGCGCGACAACTCCGAGATGAGGGTCACGCTCGGCTTCATGGCGCCGGAGCCCGTCGACTACGACTACCGCGACACCGAAGCGCAGAAGGCGCTCGTCGCCGAGCGGATGTCACACCTGGGCGGGGACGCCCCGAGGCTGCTCAAGGCGATGTGGGACGCCCCGAACTTCTACTTCGACGCGATGGCCCAGACCCGCATGGACCACTGGACGAAGGGCCGGGCCGCGCTGGTCGGGGACGCCGGATACTGCCCGTCGCCCCTCTCCGGGCAGGGCAGCAGCCTGGCCCTCGTCGGCGCCTACGCGCTGGCCGACGAACTCGGCCGGGCCGACGGCGACCACGCCGCCGCGTTCGCCCGCTACGAGGAGCGGCTGCGCCCGTACGTCGAGCTCAACCAGGCGCTCGCCACCGAGAACCCCGACGGGCCGCCTGCCGAGGAATCGGCGGAGCGTGCCAAGAACGCGTTCTCCCTGGACGCCTGATCTCTCGGCCCCGACTCCCTCGCGTGGTCATTCCTCGCGCGGCCCCCGCGCCCCGGCGCGCCCCACGATCGTGCCCGCGCGGTCGATGCAGATGACGTCGACCGCCACGGGCGCGCCGCGCAGCACACCGAGCGCCTCGTCGCGGGCCGTCCGCGCGACGAGATCGCCCAGCGGCACGCCGCCCGCCGCGCACAACTGCATCGCCTCCAGACCGGTGTTGGCCCCCGCCACCGCCACGGCCAGCTCCTCGTCCGCGCCGCCGCCGCGGGCGAGCTCCGCCAAGAAGGACTTGTCCACCTGGGAACGGGACGAGTGCAGGTCCAAGTGGCCCGCGGCGAGCTTCGAGAGCTTGGCGAAGCCGCCCGCGATGGTCAGCCGGTCCACCGGGTGGCGGCGCACGTACTTCAGCACCGCGCCCGCGAAGTCGCCCATGTCCAGCAGCGCGTCCTCGGGCAGCCCGTGCACGGCCACCGCGACCTTCTCGGACGTCGAGCCCGTACAGCCCGCGACGTGCGTACGGCCCGCCGCGCGCGCCACGTCCACGCCGCGCCGGATGGAGTCGATCCACGCCGAGCAGGAGTACGGCACCACGATGCCCGTCGTGCCCAGGATGGACAGGCCGCCGAGGATGCCCAGACGACCGTTCCACGTGGAACGGGCGATCTCCTCGCCGTGGTCCACGGACAGTTCGATCTCCACGTCGCCGCTGCCGCCGTACCGGGCCGCGACCGCCGCGACGTGCTCCCGCATCAGCTGCCGGGGCACCGGGTTGACCGCCGGCTCGCCCACCTCCAGCGGCAGCCCCGGCCGGGTGACCGTGCCCACGCCCGGGCCCGCCCGGAAGACCACCCCCGAGCCCGGCGGCAGGGCCCGCACCGTCGCGCGGACCAGCGCGCCGTGCGTGACGTCCGGGTCGTCCCCGGCGTCCTTGACGATCCCCGCCATCGCGCGCCCGTCGCCCAACTCCTCGGCGGCCAGCGCGAACGCGGGCGTCTGCCCCTTCGGCAGCGTGATCGTCACCGGGTCCGGGAACTCGCCGGTCAGCAACGCCGTGTACGCGGCCGTGGCCCCGGCCGTCGCACATGCCCCCGTCGTCCAGCCGGACCGCAACCCGGTGTGCTGCAACTGCGCGCCGCGCCCGCCGGTAACGTTCGCCTTCGCCTCAGCCACGGTGTGCTCCGGCCCCGCGGTCAGCAGCGCGGCCCGGACGCCGCCGGGCGCGGCAGGCACGACCGGAAGGGGACCCCATGATCACGCCGCCCACGCCACGCCACGTACTGATCCTCGGCGGCACCGCCGAGGGCCGCCGGCTCGCCGCCGAACTCGACGCCGACCCCGCGCTACGCGTCACCAGCTCCCTCGCGGGCCGCGTCGCCCAGCCGCGGCTGCCCGCCGGAGAGGTGCGGATCGGGGGGTTCGGGGGGCCCGACGGGCTCGCCCGGTGGCTGCGCGAGCAGCAGGCGGACGCGGTCATCGACGCCACCCATCCTTTCGCCGGCACGATCAGTTTCAACGCGGCACAGGCGGCCGCCGAGGTCCATGTTCCCCTGCTCGCGCTCCGCCGGCCCGGCTGGGTCGCTGGTCAGGGCGACGACTGGCACTCCGCCGGGTCGCTGGAGGCGGCGGCCGACCTGCTGCCCGCGCTGGGCGAGCGGGTCTTCCTCACCACGGGCCGGATGGGGCTCGGGGCCTTCGCCCACCTGACCCGCCTGTGGTTCCTCGTACGGTCCGTCGACGCCCCCGAGCCGCCGATGCCGCCGCGCATGGAGGTGCTGCTCGACCGCGGCCCGTTCACCGTCGAGGGCGAGGCCGAGCTGCTGCGCCGCCACCGCGTCGACGTCCTCGTGACGAAGGACAGCGGCGCGTCGGCCACCGCCGCGAAGCTGGTCGCCGCGCGCGAGGCGGGGGTCCCGGTCGTCGTCGTGCGCCGCCCGCCCGTACCGGACGGCCTCCCGGTCGTGGGGACGGTGGGGGAGGCGGTGGAGTGGGTGCGCGGGGTGCTCGGGTGACGATGGGGGCGTAGCCCCGACCCGGTCCGGGCGCGCGCCCTGGCAAGCCCGGGGCCCCGCAGCCCGGGCTCGCCGGCCCGTCGCCCCGGGCCCTTCGCGGCCCGGCCCGGCCGCCTGCGACCGACGTCGGCCGGCGTCGCGGGCACCTGGGCCGAGCCCGTACGAGCCGGCGTACCGGCAGGCCCGTACGGGCGTCCGTACTGGGCACGAAGCCCGAGGCCGTGCCCGGACGCCCGGAGGCGACGGCCGGGACCGCCGCCCGCGGCGCTCGGCCTCACCCCTCCGGATACCGCCTCGGCGTCCACACGATCTGCCGTCCGTCGCCCCGCCGGACCGTCCGCGTCTGGGACGAGCCGACCAGCAGGATCGTCCGCATGTCGACCTCTTCCGGCTCCAGGTCGGCGAGGCGCACGATCCGTACGCTCTCCTCCGGGCCGCCCACGTCGCGGCCGAGAACCACCGGAGTGTCGGGGGAGCGGTGCTCCAGCAGCAGCTCGCGGGCCTTGCCGACCTGCCAGACGCGGCTGCGCGAACCGGGGTTGTACAGGGCGAGCACCAGATCGGCGGCGGCCGCCGCGCGGAGCCGCTCCGCGATGACCTCCCACGGCTTGAGCCGGTCGGAGAGCGACACCACCGCGTAGTCGTGGCCCAGCGGCGCGCCCGCGCGCGAGGCCGCCGCGTGCGCCGCCGTCATCCCCGGCAGCACCCGCACCGGCACATCCCGGTACGGGCCCTCGGAGGCGACCTCCAGCACCGCCGTCGCCATCGCGAAGACGCCGGGGTCGCCGGAGGAGACGACGGCGACCCGCCGCCCCTGCCGGGCGAGGTCGAGGGCGAAGTCGGCGCGCTCGGACTCCACCTTGTTGTCCGAGGGGTGCCGCCGCTGCCCCGGCCGTACGGGCACCCGGTCCAGGTACGTGGTGTAGCCGACCAGATCGTCGGCGGCCGCCAGCTCGCCGCGGGCCTCCGGCGTCAGCCACAGCGGCCCGGCCGGACCGAGGCCCACGACCACGACCTCGCCCTCGTGCGCGGCGGGCGCCGCATCGATCCTGCTGGGCAGCACGGCCACCGCGAAGTACGGCACCGACTCCGGGTCCACGTCCGCCAGCCGGCCCGTACGCTCCCCGCTCATCGTCGCCCGCTCCACGTACCGCGCCTCCGGGAGCCGGCCCGAGCGCTCCAGCGCGCCCCGCACCGCGGGGAACGTCCGCCCCAGCTTCATCACCACCGCGGAGTCCGTCGAGGCGAGGCGCGCCGCCAGCTCCTCCTCGGGCAGCGTGCCCGGCAGGATGGTCAGCACCTCCTCGCCTTCCACCAGCGGCTCGCCGAGCCGGGCGGCGGCCGCGCTGACGGAGGTGACGCCGGGGACGACCTCGGTCGGATAGCGGTCGGCGAGCCGCTTGTGCATGTGCATGTACGAGCCGTAGAAGAGCGGGTCGCCCTCGGCGAGCACGGCGACGGTGCGCCCCGCGTCCAGGTGTGCGGCCAGCCGGGCCGCCGCCTTCTCGTAGAACTCCTCCATCGCGCCCCGGTAGCCGCCCGGATGGTCGGTCCCCTCCGTGGTGACCGGGTAGACCAGCGGCTCCTCGATGTGGTCGGCGCGCAGATGGCGCTCGGCGATCGAGCGCGCGATGGAGCGGCCGTGCCGGGCGCTGTGGTACGCGACGACGTCGGCCGCGCCGATGACCTCCACGGCCCGTACGGTCATCAGCGACGGGTCGCCGGGGCCGAGCCCGACCCCGTAGAGCCGGCCGGTGGTCTGCTGCTCGCTCACTCTTCCTCGCTCGCTATCGCGTTGATCGCCGCCGCCGCCATGGCGCTGCCGCCGCGCCGCCCGCGCACCACCAGGTGCTCCAGGCCCGACGGGTGGGCGGCCAGCGCGTCCTTGGACTCGGCGGCGCCGATGAAGCCGACCGGTATGCCGATGACGGCCGCCGGGCGCGGCGCCCCGTCTTCCACCATTTCCAGCAGCCGGAACAGCGCGGTCGGCGCGTTCCCCACGGCCACCACCGCGCCGTCGAGCCTCTCGCGCCACAGCTCCAGGGCGGCGGCGCTGCGCGTGGTGCCCAGCCGCTTCGCCAGGTCCGGCACGGACGGGTCGGCGAGGGTGCAGATCACGTCGTTGTCCGCGGGGAGCCGCTTGCGGGTGACGCCGCTGGCGACCATGTTGGCGTCGCACAGGATGGGCGCCCCGGCGCGCAGCGCCTCGCGGGCGCGGGCGACGACGCCGGGGGAGTAGCCGAGATCACGGACGAGATCGGTCATCCCGCAGGCGTGGATCATCCGCACCGCGACCTGGGCGACGTCCGGCGGCAGAGCGCCGAGGTCCGCCTCCGCGCGGATGGTGGCAAAGGACTGGCGGTAGATGGCCGCCCCGTCCTTCTCGTAGTCGAACACTGTTCCTCGCATGCTGGGATCCTGGGGATCACTTACTGGGTGTGCTGGGGTTGCTGGGTCTGGGTGTGTGGTGGGGGGCCGGGGCGGCGTTTGCTGGGCGGTGACTACGCGCGGCGCGCCGCCGCCACCGCGTCGGCCAGCGGCCGCCCCGGCGCGACGGGTTCGGCCGGTCCGTCGGAGCCGATCGGCACGCCGTCCGGTACGGGCTGTACGGCGATCCGGTAGCCGTCGCCCGTCGCCAGGACGTCGACCCAGTCGCCGCCGGGGTGACCGCAGCGCCGTTCGCAGCCGGACCAGTACACGGGGAGCCCGCCGCCGCTCCGTCCGGAGAGGGCCGCCGCCGCGTCGGCCCGTACGTCCGCGAGGGACTTGGCGCAGCCGGGCCGGCCCGCGCAGGCCCCCGCTCCGTGCCAGGGCGATGCCTCGCTGGTGACGAAGCCGGCGTCCGCCAGCGCCGCCAGCCGCGCCGGGGCGGCGGCGGCCCCCAGGCCGGGGAGGACGATGCCGCGCCAGGGCGTCACCCGCAGTTCGCCGTTTCCGTCGCGGGTCGCCGTCTCGATGAGCAGCTCCCACTGGGCGACGGTCATCCGCCCGAGCGGGGCCGCCACCGAGAGGGCGTACGCGCCGTGCGGGCCGGGGACGAGGCCGGGGGCGGGCGGTGCGCCGAGCGGTGGCGCGGTCCGGGGGAGGGGCGTGCTGCCGATGCCGGCGTCGGCGAGGCGCGCGGCCAGGGCGTCGGCGCGCGGGCGTTGGTCCTGGGGGAGGTCGGCGACGCGCCAGGCGTCGGTGCCGCTGCCGTCGCGGGCGCTCAGGAATCCACGGGCCGCGAGTACGGCGGCGCGGGGGGCGTCTTCGGCGGCGAGGCCGAGCGCCGGTCCCGCCGTGCCGTAGCCGAGCGTCGCACGACCGCCCTGACCTGCGATCAATGTCACATCGGGGGCGAGCGCGGCCACGTCGCCGCGGCCGTCGTCGAGGCCGAAGAGGAAGCGGCCCGAGAGCCGGGCCGCGTCCGGGTCCGCGCACAGCAGCGCGTCCAGTTCGCGGGCCCAGCCCTGTACGTCCGCGTGCCCGGCCTCGTCGAGCCCGGCGAGGGGGGACGCCGCGATGTTGCGTACGCGCTCGTGCCGGTCGGAGGGGAGCAGGCCGGCCATGCGCAGCCGGACCGCGAGCGCCGCCCCGCGGTCGGGGGCGAGCCCGCGCACCTGGACGTTGCCGCGCGAGGTGAGGTCGAGACAGCCATCGCCCAGTTCCACCGCCAGGTGGGCCAGCGCCGTTGCCTGACGTGCCGTCAGGAGTCCGGCAGGGATGCGGATACGGGCCAGGGCGCCGTCCGCGGCGGGGTGCAGGCGCAGCGCGCCGGGGCATGCGTCGTCGCCGTGCCGGGCGGTGGGCCGGGCCCCGGGCGGGGTGGGTGCGGGGGCGAAGGGCATGGCCGCGAGCATACCGAGACGTTCCACTCGGGTGGGTGCCGGTGTTTCCCGCGGGGCACCGCCCCGCACCCTCGTCCTCAAACGCCGGACGGGCTGGATGGGGTTGCTGTGCGTCCCCGGGTGTCGGGCGGGATGGGGGGTGGGCCTTGTCCTCAAGCGCCGGACGGGCTGGATTGGGTTGCTGTGCGTCCTCGGGCGTCGGGCCGGATGGGGGCGCGGGCCTCGTCCTCAAGCGCCGGACGGCCTGGATCGGGCGGCCGTGCGTCCTCAAGCTCCCCCGGCTCCTGCTGGGAGGTGCCCTCGGCGGGCCGGCATGAGAGGCCGGTCGGCCTCAGTGGCGCCGCAGCTCGGAGGGTATAGCGCTTACTATGCTCACCGGCGGATCATTTCGGTCCGCCGGACGCCAGAGACGGCGCCAGGGGAGGAAGCCGGTGAGACTCCGGCACGGTCCCGCCACTGTGAGCCAGGCAGCGATGCCGGGCGAGTCAGGAACTCCCGCCGTCCTCCCACCGCCCGGGGCGCGGACCCCGAGGAAGGCTGCCGACGCATGCGCATGTTCCGGCTCCGCGCGCCCCGGACGTACCCGCTGTCCGCCCGCCGCTCTGCCGCGGGCTCCCGTACCCCCAGCCGCCGGGCCCCCTCGGCCACCCGGCCCGGAACGACTACGCGAGGCGAGTTCCAGTGATCCTGCTGCTGTCGACGTCCGACACCGACCTGCTCAGCGCGCGCGCCGCCGACGGGCCCGTGCCCTACCGGCTCGCCAACCCGGCCCGCCTCGACCTGAGCGAGCTGCCCGGCCTCCTCGACGGCGTCCAGCTCGTCGTCGTACGGCTGCTCGGCGGCGTACGCGCCTGGCAGGAGGGGCTCGACACCCTCCTCGCCGGGGACCGGCCTGTGGTGGTCCTCACCGGCGAACAGGCCCCCGACGCCCAGCTGATGGAGGCGTCCACCGTCCCCGTCGGCATCGCCGCCGAGGCGCACGCCTACCTCGCCCACGGCGGGCCCGCCAACCTGGAGCAGCTCGCGCGCTTCCTCTCCGACACCGTGCTGCTCACCGGCCACGGCTTCGAGGCGCCCGCGCCCGCCCCCACCTGGGGCCCGCTGGAGCGCACCCCCCGCCCCGACGCGAGCGGCCCGCGGATCGCCGTGCTCTACTACCGCGCCCACCACATGTCCGGCAACACCGCGTTCGTCGAGGCCCTGTGCCAGGCCGTCGAGGACGCGGGCGGCACGCCCATGCCGCTCTTCGTCGCGTCCCTGCGCGCGCCCGAGCCCGAGCTGGTGGAGGCGCTCGGCGCGGCCGACGCCGTCATCACCACCGTCCTCGCGGCCGGCGGCACCAAGCCCGCCGAGGCGTCCGCCGGCGGCGACGACGAGTCGTGGGACGCGGGCGCGCTCGCCGCCCTCGACGTGCCGATCCTCCAGGCCCTGTGCCTGACCGGACCGCGCACCGCCTGGGAGGAGAACGACGAGGGACTCTCCCCGCTGGACGCCGCCACCCAGGTCGCCGTCCCCGAGTTCGACGGCCGCCTGATCACCGTCCCGTTCTCCTTCAAGGAGGTCGACGAGGACGGCCTGCCCGCCTACGTCGCCGACCCCGAGCGCGCCGCCCGCGTCGCCGGCATCGCCGTGCGCCACGCCCGCCTGCGCCACATCCCGGCCGCCGAGAAGCGCCTCGCGCTCGTCCTCTCCGCCTACCCCACCAAGCACTCCCGCATCGGCAACGCCGTCGGCCTCGACACCCCCGCCAGCGCCGTCGCCCTGCTGCGCCGCCTGAAGGCCGACGGCTACGACTTCGGCGCCGAGCCCGTACCCGGCCTCGACTCCGGCGTCGGCGACGAGCTGATCTACGCCCTCATCGAGGCGGGCGGCCACGACCAGGAGTGGCTCACCGAGGAGCAGCTGGCGCGCAACCCGGTCCGCATCCCCGCCGCCGACTACAAGCGCTGGTACGAGCGGCTCCCCGCCGAACTGCGCGAGGCCGTCGAGGGCCAGTGGGGACCGCCGCCCGGTGAGATGTTCGTGGACCGGAGCCAGAATCCGGACGGCGACATCGTGCTGGCCGCCCTGCGCCGCGGCAACCTCCTCATCCTCATCCAGCCGCCGCGCGGCTTCGGCGAGAACCCCATCGCCATCTACCACGACCCCGACCTGCCGCCCTCGCACCACTACCTCGCCGCCTACCGCTGGATCGCCGCCGACCGGGCCGACGGCGGCTTCGGCGCCGACGCCATGGTGCACCTCGGCAAGCACGGCAACCTGGAGTGGCTGCCCGGCAAGAACGCGGGCCTGTCCGCCGCCTGCGGCCCCGACGCCGCCCTCGGCGACCTGCCGCTCATCTACCCCTTCCTGGTCAACGACCCCGGCGAGGGCACCCAGGCCAAGCGCCGCGCCCACGCCACCCTCGTCGACCACCTCGTGCCGCCGATGGCCCGCGCCGAGTCCTACGGCGACATCGCGCGCCTGGAGCAGCTCCTCGACGAGTACGCCTCCATCGCCGCCATGGACCCGGCCAAGCTGCCCGCCATCCGCGCCCAGATCTGGACGCTGATCCAGGCCGCCAAGCTCGACCACGACCTCGGCCTCGAAGCCCGCCCGGACGACGACGGCTTCGACGACTTCCTGCTGCACGTCGACGGCTGGCTGTGCGAGGTCAAGGACGCCCAGATCCGCGACGGCCTGCACGTCCTCGGCGCCGCGCCCACCGGCCCCGAGCGCGTCAACCTCGTCCTCGCGATCCTGCGCGCCCGGCAGATCTGGGGCGGCACAGCCGCCCTGCCGGGCCTGCGCGAGGCCCTCGGCCTCGACGAGTCCGCCGCCACCCGCACCGGCGCCGACGAGGCCGAGGACCGGGCCCGTGCGCTCGTCCAGGCCATGGAGGACGCGGCCTGGGACCCGGCCGCCGCCGAGAAGGCCGCCCTGGAGCTGCCCGAGGCGCAGCGCGAAGGCGTCCGCGCCATCCTGGAGTTCGCCGCCCGCGAGGTCGTGCCGCGGCTCGCCGCCACCACCGACGAGCTCGACCACGCCGTGCACGGCCTCAACGGCGGCTTCGTGCCCGCCGGGCCGTCCGGCTCCCCGCTGCGCGGCCTGGTCAACGTCCTGCCGACCGGCCGCAACTTCTACTCCGTCGACCCCAAGGCCGTGCCCAGCCGCCTCGCCTGGGAGACCGGACAGGCGCTCGCCGACTCGCTCCTGGAGCGCTACCGCACCGACAACGGCGAGTGGCCCAAGTCGGTGGGCCTCTCCCTGTGGGGCACGAGCGCGATGCGCACCTCCGGCGACGACATCGCCGAGGCGCTGGCGCTGATGGGCATCCGGCCCGTGTGGGACGACGCCTCGCGGCGAGTAACGGGACTTGAACCCGTGACTCTTGAACAGCTCGGCCGCCCGCGCATCGATGTCACCCTGCGCATCAGCGGCTTCTTCCGCGACGCCTTCCCGCACGTCATCGGGCTCCTCGACGACGCCGTGCGGCTCGCCGCCGGCCTGGAGGAGAGCGACGAGCAGAACTACGTACGGGCCCACGCCCAGGCCGACCTCGCCGTGCACGGCGACGAACGCCGGGCCACCACCCGCATCTTCGGCTCCCGGCCCGGCACGTACGGCGCGGGGCTGCTCCAGCTCATTGACAGCCGCGACTGGCGCACCGACGCCGACCTCGCCGAGGTCTACACCGTCTGGGGCGGCTACGCGTACGGCCGCGAGCTGGAGGGCCGCCCGGCCCGCGAGGAGATGGAGAGCGCCTACAAGCGCATCGCGGTCGCCGCCAAGAACACCGACACCCGCGAACACGACATCGCCGACTCGGACGACTACTTCCAGTACCACGGCGGCATGGTCGCGACCGTACGGGCCCTCAAGGGCACCGCGCCCGCCGCGTACATCGGCGACTCCACCCGGCCCGAGACGGTCCGCACCCGCACCCTGGTCGAGGAGACCTCGCGCGTCTTCCGCGCCCGCGTCGTCAACCCCCGCTGGATCGAGGCGATGCGCCGCCACGGCTACAAGGGCGCCTTCGAACTCGCCGCCACCGTCGACTACCTCTTCGGCTACGACGCCACCACCGGCGTCGTCCCCGACTGGATGTACGACAAGCTCGCCCAGACCTACGTCCTCGACCCCGAGAACCGCGCCTTCCTCCAGGAGGCCAACCCCTGGGCCCTGCACGGCATCGCGGAGCGGCTGCTGGAGGCCGAGAGCCGCGGCATGTGGGCCGAGCCGGACACCGAGACCCTCGACGCGCTGCGCCAGGCGTTCCTGGAGACCGAGGGCAACTTGGAGGGCGACGACTGACCCCTCGTCGCGAGGGTGACGGGCCCTCACATTGCAAATTGGGCCCATGGCCCGGTGATCACTAAGATCCGCTGAATGATCATCACAAGACGGCTGGTGGCGGGCGCCTTCGCGGCGCTCGCCACCCTGGCCGCCGGCGCACCCCCGGCCCTCGCCGCGGACGAAGCGGCGGAGAAGGCCCCCAAGGTAGAACTCGTCCTCGACGTCAGCGGCTCGATGAACGCGCGTGACATCGACGGGCAGTCGCGCATGGACGCGGCCAAGCAGGCGTTCGGGGAGGTGATCGACGCGACGCCGGAGGTGGTCCAGCTCGGCATCCGCACCCTCGGCTCCGAATACCCCGGCGAGGACAAGGTGATCGGCTGTAAGGACAGCAAGCAGCTGTACCCCGTCGGACAGGTGGACCGGACCACGGCCAAGGCGTCCGTCGCCAACCTGAAGCCGACCGGCTGGACGCCCATCGGCTACGCCCTGCGCGCGGCCGACAAGGACCTCGGCAACGACGGCGGCACCCGGCGCATCGTCCTCATCACCGACGGCGAGGACTCCTGCGGCAAGCCCGACCCCTGCGACGTGGCCCGCGAACTCGCCGCCAAGGGCACGCACTTGACGGTCGACACGCTCGGCCTCGCCCACGACGACAAGACGCGCAGGCAGCTCAGCTGCATCGCCGAGGCGACCGGCGGCACCTACACCTCGGTCCAGCACACCGACCAGCTCTCCGGCCGGATCAAGCAGCTCGTCAAGCGCACCGCCGACCCGGTCGAGGCGCCGCCGAAGGCGGTGCAGGGCGCCACCGACCAGTGCACCAACGCGCCGGTGCTGGGCGCCGGGATCTTCACCGACCGCGAGAAGTTCGCCGAACACCGCTGGTACCGCGTGAAGGTGAACCCCGGTCAGGAACTGCGCGCCGCGGTGAGCGTCAGCGCCGACCGTGCCGTCAACCCCGACTACGGGGTGCGGCTGCGCGCCGTCAGCGACAAGGGTCAGGAGCTCGTACGCGGCAGCGATGCGGGCAGCGGACGCACCGACGTCCTCTCCTCCGGCCTGCGCTACCCGGTCGCCGAACAGGACAAGAAGTCCGACGGCAGCCAGCCGGACCCCAAGACCGTCTGCCTTGAGGTCGCCAACTCCTTCTCCGCGCCCGACTCCGTCAAGCGCGAGCCGGGACTCCCCGTCGAGCTGGCCGTCGACCTCGTCAAGGCGCCCGACAACGCCTCGGACGTGGCCGCCTTCGGTCTCGGCCGCGGCTGGGTGCTGCTCGCCGCCCTCGGCGGCGTCGGCCTCCTCGCGGGGCTGATCTGGGGCTGGCTGGCCCGCTGGCGCGTCGCGGTCTGGAGGGCGAACTGATGCGTACGACACGTGTGCTGGGCGCGGCGCTGCTCGCCGCCTCGGCCCTGCTGTTCGCCCCGGCAGCCTCCGCGGCGGCCGACGACGCGACGCCCACCCCGACCGCGAGCGCGAGCGGCGACGGCTCCTCCGAGTCCGCCGCGCCGACGGAGGCCGGCACGGGCTTCCGTACCGCCACGGCCATCAAGCAGGGCCAGAAGGCGAGCGCCACCGCCTCCACCGGCGACTACCTCTACTGGCAGTTCCCGGCCGGGGCCGGCCAGCGGGCGACCGCCAAGGCGACCGTGACCCTCCCGGAGGCGAGCCTGCGGCACGGCGCGGCCACCTGGCAGATGGACGTCTTCGACGGCCTGCGCCGCCGCCAGGCGTGCGCCTCCGGCGAGCCGACGAAGCGGGCGTCCGAGACGGACACCAAGATCACCCTCACCTGCACCCTGCGGCCCGTACGGCAGTGGGCCGAGCGCTGGTCGAACGATCCGCTGCCCGGCGCGTACTACCTGCGGCTGACCGTCGTGGACGTGCCGGACAAGGACATGGGCCTCGCGGCCCGCGCCGAGGTCGAGGCGACGGCCGAGAGCGCCGGCGGCTCGTACGACGGCGGCGGCGAGCTGGGCGCGCCGCTGCACGCCCAGTCGGTCGCCGAGCCGGAGGACGGCTGGACGGGCGGCTGGTTCTCGGACCGCTGGGCGTGGACCCTGGGCGGCGGCGTCCTCGCGGCGCTCCTCGGCGTCGGCGGCTACACGCTGACCCGGCACCCCCGCAACCGCTGGGGAGCGCGGCCGCCCGCCGCGCGGCAGCCGGGGCAGGGGTATCCGGGCGACGGGTACGGCGACGTGCGCTAGCACGCCGCACGGGCGGCGGGCCCTTCGGCCCGTCGCCCGCCCCCGCGCCGGGACGCTATGATTGCTGTATGCACTTTTCTCCGTGTCAGAGCTGGTGGCCGTCCTAGCGGGACGGCTTCCGATCAGACACGACCACGGGCCGTCCGCAAGGGCGGCCCTCGTGCGTTCTCCGACCCGTCGGCCGCCGCCGTCCGGCTCCCGACCCCGCGAGGAGAACCCCGATGTCCACCACAGCCCTCGACGCCGACGTGCGCCGCGCCCCCGGCGACTACCGCGTACTGACCGGCGACCGGCCCACCGGCCCGCTCCACCTCGGCCACTACTTCGGCACCCTGCACAACCGGGTACGGCTCCAGAACCTCGGCGTCGAGATGTTCGTCCTGGTCGCCGACTACCAGGTGCTCACCGACCGGGACGTCGCCGACCGCCTCGGCGACCACGTCGAGGGCCTCGTCCTGGACTATCTCGCCGCCGGCATCGACCCCGAACGGGCCACCGTCTTCGCGCACAGCGCGGTCCCCGCCCTCAACCAGCTGCTGCTGCCGTTCCTGAGCCTGGTCACCGTCGCCGAACTGAGCCGCAACCCCACCGTCAAGGACGAGATCGCGCACTCCCGGCAGTCCGCCGTGAGCGGGCTCATGTTCACCTACCCCGTCCACCAGGCCGCCGACATCCTCTTCTGCAAGGGCAACCTCGTCCCCGTCGGCAAGGACCAGCTGCCGCACCTCGAAGTCACCCGCACCGTCGCCCGCCGCTTCAACGACCGCTACGCGCACGGCGGCCCCGAGATCTTCCCGCAGCCCCAGGCGCTGCTGTCCGCCGCGCCGCACCTGCTGGGCACCGACGGCGGCAAGATGAGCAAGAGCCGCGGCAACGCCATCGCGCTCGGCGCCACCGAGGACGAGACAGCGCGCCTCGTCAAGCGCGCGAAGACCGACGCCGAGCGGCACATCGGCTACGACCCCGAGACCCGGCCGGAGGTCTCCGGCCTCGTCCTCCTCGCCGCGCTCTGCCAGGAACGCGACCCGCACCAGGTCGCCGAGGACATCGGCGCGGGCGGCGCCGCCGCGCTGAAGAAGGTCGTCACCGAGTCCGTCAACGAGTACCTGCGCCCGATGCGAGCCCGCCGGGCCGCGTACGCGCGGGAGCGCGGCTACGTCCGCGATGTGCTGCGGGCCGGCAACGAGCGGGCCAACGCCATCGCGGACGCGACGCTGCGCGAGGTCCGCGAGGCGATGGGGGCGACCTGCTGAAACGGTGGGGCGGGGGAGTCCCCGCCCCACCGCTCAGGCGAGCAGCCCCTGGTCCGCGAGCCGTTTGACGACCTGGCCCAGGGCGGGGGCGCCGCGGTGCGTGTCGGCCACGCCCAGCCACGCCAGTTCGGCGATCTCCCGGCCCGGCGCCGGCTCGCCCGCGGCCTCGCCCGTGTAGCAGGTCATGCGCAGCCGCCGGCCGTCCTGCCCGTGCGCCACGTCCTCGACGACGAACGCCTCGGTCAGCGCCTCCGGAGCGGCGTCGATGCCCAGCTCCTCGGACAGTTCGCGGGAGAGCGCCTGCGGGCCGCTCTCACCGGGCTCCAGCTTCCCGCCGGGCAGGTAGAAGACCTCCCGGCCGTGGGTCCGCACGGCCAGCAGCCGCCCGTCCCGCACACACAGCCAGCTCACCGATTCCAGGACGGGGAGTACCGCTGACACCGCTGATCCACCTCTCGTACGCGCCGTACTGACGTGACGCATTCTCGCAGGAGGGACGGAACGCGCCTTGGGAGCCCCGGTAGAGGGAGCGACTACTGCGGCTGCGCCGGGGCGTCGCCGCGTACGGCGTGCAGGTACAGCGCGAGGATGTCCGCGGTGAAATACGAACTGTACGAGATGTCCGGGAAGTCGCCTCCGGTGTGGTATCCGCCGATGACACCGATGAGGCGGTATCCGGTGGGGGACCGCACCAGGAACGGGCCGCCCGACGTGCCGCCGATGTAGCCCGCGCAGGCGATCTCCAGGAAGTCGCCGGGCGCTGCCGGGTCCGTGCTGGTGTAGCGGTGCGTGGCGGAGCGGCAGTCCAGCGGCTTGGGGTGGGTGGCGTCGTCGGTGCCGGGATAGCCGATCAGCCGTACGCGCCGGTGCTCGTAGCCGGGGTACACGCCGAGGCCGAAGCCGCCCGCGGCCTCCTGCGCCTCGGCGCCGTCCGCGCGCGGCCCGACCCGCACGACGGAGTAGTCCCAGCGGGCGCCCGCGCCGGTGCCCAGGTCGTAGTAGCGCTGGTCGATGTAGACGCGCTCGACCGGGAAGAGCCCGAACGGCTTCTGCCCGTCGTGGTACTGGGGCACGAAGGACAGGTGCCGCCGCGGCTTGGGGGAGCGCAGGCAGTGCCCGGCGCCGACCACGAGGTCGCGGTGCGGGCTGCGGACGATGGTGCCGCCGCAGGAGCGTCCGGCACCGGTGTCGTCCGTCCAGAAGAACGTGCCCACTGGGGGGAGGCCGTCGAAGGGGTGGCTCGGCGCGGGCGGCTCGGCGGCCGGAGCGGTGGGGCGTGCCCCCGCCCGTACGCCGTCCGTGACCGGGTGCGCCGCGGCCATCCGCTCCGCCGTCCAGTAGGCGTCGTCCGAAGCGGCCGTGGAGCGTCGGGGGCTGTCGGCGGCGTAGGCGGTGGGCGCCGCCGCGAGAAGGAGCAGGGGCAGGAGGGACAAGAGGGACAAGAGAGGCAGGAGTGCGGGGCGCGGTCTTCTCATGGAGCGGATCCTCCCGAGGACGAGGGCTGCGGGGCCGGAGTCACTGCCGGTACGGGCGTGCCATCGTCCCCCGCGCGCGCCGGGTCCCGCGAGAGCGCCGCGGCGTCCGCGCGCCGGAGCCTCCCGCGAGGTGTGCCACCCCACAGAGCCGAGGCTTTCCCCCTGGCGGGCGTCACCGCATTATGGTCAAGACGGGTCGGCGGCCCGTCAGGTTGCCTCCGTGTGGCTGTCAAGAACCGGCCCCCGTTAAACCGGTGGTTAAGTAAGACACACCTGACTTTCCTCATGACGCCCTGGTGCGGTCCGTTACCTCCATGGCAAGATGCTCTCCACGGCGGTTGCGGGCTTAACTGCCCGTGAGACGTCGTGCGACACATTCCGAAGGATGGAGCACATGGCAGTCGGGGGCGACAGATCGGCGGGGGCCGGTGAGAGCCCGCTCGCGGAACGGCTCAACTACCTGTTCGCGAGCATGCACCCGCCGGGAGCCCCCTATACCAACGGACACGTGGCGGACCGGATCAGCACCGGGACGGACGAGTACGGCGGGGTCAGCGTGACGGAGCAGTATCTGTCGATGCTGCGCAACGGCCGGCGCGCCAACCCCAGCCCCGATCTGCTGCGGGCGCTCGCCAAGTTCTTCGGAGTGCCGGTCGGTTACCTGTTAGGCGATCTGTCGCCGTCTCAGGCCGAGCGGGTGGAGGAGGAGGTCCGCTTCCTCGCCGCCATGCGGGATCAGCGCGTACGCGCCATCGCCCTGCGTTCGGTGGGTCTGCCGCCGGAGGTGCAGGACAGCCTGACGACGATCATCGGCCAGTTCAGACGGCAGATGAACCTTCCGGCGGACCCGCCCGAGACGGGAGCCGAGGAACCGCGAGGCGAGAGCTGAGCGGACCGGGCTCCGCGATCCGGCGCGGATCGGTGGAGACGAGGTGGCCCTGGACGGGGGTCAAGGCCGCCTGCGACACAGGCTGGTGCCGGGTCCGTGCGAATGCGTACGGACCCGGTGCCGCCCGTGCGATCCGTCGGTTTCAGGTCGAGGACGCCGCGGTCGGCATGCGGGCCGTGACCCAGGACGCGGAAACGGTGCTGACAGCCGCGCTGGCCTGTCGCGGACCGGACCGGTTCACGTGACCGGAATGTGGGGTTCCAAAGCTATGGCCAGTCGGGACGCCTCGCGCCGGGGCGCGGGAACCGCCGCGGTCCGGGAGCGCCGCAGGCTCGTACGGGGTCCGGTGCGGCGTCTGCGGCACGTGCGGAGCGACTGCCCGAAGCTCGAGAACGGCTGCCCGAACTCGTTCCGGACGGGGGCCGCTCCGCCCTGAAGTGGCGTTCCACGATCCGCGCCCGTGGCCTGATTTCGCTCCCTGCTCGCTGGTAATCAGTCAGCCGAACAGGTTTTTGATGCATGACCCATCCTTGATGAGGTACAAAGGTTCCTGTGCCCGCCCGGTGTGCATCCCCCGTCGCACCGGGCGGGCCTTCCTCTTCTCCCCTGCGCGCCCTCAGTTCCCCGGCGGGAACTTGAGCAGAGCGCCGGCGGCCAGCATCTGGATGCTCACCGAGGCGAGCGCCTTGTGGGTCGGCAGATGGTGCTGACCGCGGATCAGCAGGGCGGCCAGCGCGTAGCCGAACAGCCAGGTCATGCCGGCCACGGCGCGTACCGCGAGGGAGTGGGCCGGGAGCCAGGCGTGGAGCGCCAGGCGGGGCAGGTCCGTGGTCCAGAACAGCACGACGAACAGCGTGACCGTGGGACCGAGCCGGCCGTTGCCGCCCAGATGCCGGGCGATGCTGTGGGTGACGACGCCCAGCACCAGGCTGGCGAACAGGACCCCCGCCTCCACGGTGGCCAGCGACCCCAGCGCGAGCCGGGGGTTGCCGTCCCACTGCTGGCGGAACGAGCCCTTGGTGACGGTGCCGAGCGCGCCGCAGACCAGGCAGAGCAGGATCGCCGCGCCCCACACGGTTCGGTCGCGGGCCTCGTCCAGGATCTCGACGGGGCGGTACCAGAGGCCGGGTATCAGCCGGTGCCAGTACAGCCTGCGGCGTTTCGTGGGGGGCGCGGGCGGAGGCGGGGCGGTGGTCGCAGGCATGGTTGCCGTTCTATCACCGGTGATTTCGAGCCGACGCCGGGCCCATCACGACGACCGGTTCGAGCTTCGGGTCGAGGGTGCGCAGCAAGGTCCGCATCACATTCGGCTTCAGGCTCACACAGCCCTGGGTGGGCCCGTCGTGGTCGACGTGCAGCCACACGCCGCCGCCCTTCTTCGCGCCGAGCGGCCGCCGCGGATCGAGCGGTGAGGTGCCGGGCACCCGGTTGTAGTCGATCCCGATGACGTAGTCGAAGGCCCCGGCGAGGGGTTCACCCTCCACGCCGCTGCCGGAGGCGATGAAGGACCCGTTGTGGTCGTAGGGGAGCTTCGCGTCCGGGAAGGCGAGCTTGCCGCCCGCGCCGGTGAGGGTGAACACGCCCTCGGGGGAGCGGAGGTCGCCGTAGTGGTGGTCGGGCGTCCAGCCGTGCGCGGCGTTGTGCGCCGGCCAGCTCGGGCCCGGCCGCCAGATCCTCGATCCCTCGTCGCGGGTGTAGAGGACCGCGGTCGAGTCGGAGGAGTCGGCGCCCTTGCCGGTGACCACCAGAACTTGGCGGGATCCCGCTGGTATTCGCTTGCGCGTGGCGTCGTCGAGACCCGGAATGCGGCCGTCCTCGGTCGGCTTCGGCGCGGGCGGCGCCGCCGCCGGAGCCGCGGGCGTGGTCGTCGCGGGGGCGGTCGCCGGGGGCGAGTCCGCCTTGACCTCGTGGCCCGAGGCCGCCCAACTCCACAGCCCCGCGGCGGCGATGGCCGCGGTCGCCGTCGAGAGGACGACCTTGCCGCGCCGCGTCACGCGTATACGTTCGTTATCGTTCAATTCCGGTCCACCAGGTAGGGATATACGGATCTTTCGCACCCTACCCGGACGTGCGGATTCCGCTGACCTGTGTGACGCGTGTGGCTGGAATGCGGCCGAAGGCCCCCGCAGGGCAGGGGCCTTCGGTCCCCGGGGTCCCGCCTCGCGGGTCAGGCGTCCGCCGGCGCCTGGTCCTCGGTATCCGGATCCGCGCCGTGCAGATACTCCTCGCTGATCTCGCGCGGACCGAACGGCCACACCTTCTCGTACCGCGACCACAGCAGGAACGCCACACAGCCCGCCGCGACCCAGGCCAGCGACCATTCGATGGGGTGCCTGCCGGGCGAGTTCCGGTCCGCGTAGCCGTAGATCACCAGCCAGCCGACGAGCGCGACGAAGCTCGGCACCGGGTACAGCCACATCCTGTACGGCCGCCGCAGCCCCGGCTGCCGGCGGCGCAGCACGGTGACGGCGGCGACCTGCGCCAGCGCCTGCACGATCACCATGACGGTGGTCAGCAGCTGGATGATGGTCGCCAGGTCCGTATGCCTGCCGATCATGAAGCCGACGGCCGTCACGACGCCCATGGTCAGCAGGGACAGCACCGGGAAGCGGTGGCGCGGGTGCAGCTTCCCGTACGGGCGGAAGAACACCTTGTCGCGCGCGGCGTCGTACGGCACCCGCGAACCGCCCAGCAGCCCCGCGAAGACGGAGGCGACGGCCGTGATGAGGATCAGCACCGTCACGGCGTCGGCCGCGCCCTTGCCCCACGCCTTCTCCAGCACCGCCGAGGCCACGGAGGAGGACGCCGTGCTGTCCGGGTCGAGCATGTCCTTCCAGTGGATGACGCCGAGCGTGCCGATCTGGAGCAGCAGATAGATCGTCATGATGCCGAGGATCGAGTAGATGATGGCGCGCGGCAGCGTGCGGCCGGGCCGCTTGATCTCGGCGCCCATGTACGCGGCCGTGTTGTAGCCGAGGTAGTCGTAGATGCCGATGGTCAGCCCCGCCGCGAAGCCGATCCAGAAGTGGTCGGTGGTCAGCTCGAAGGCGTGCGCCGGGTAGGTGAACGCCTGCTCCGGGCTGAAGTGGGTGAAGGCGGCCAGGATGACGAGCACCACCGAGGCGATCATCACGGTCCACATGACGACCGAGAGCTTCGCGATGTTCTCCACCCGGCGCCACAGCATCGCGAGGATGACGGCGATCGCCGCCAGCCCGACCAGGTCGCCCTGGCCCTGGCTCATGCCCGGCCACAGATAGCCCAGGTACTGCACGAACCCGATCACCCCGGTGGACATCGCCAGCGGGATGAAGAGCATCGCCGTCCACACGAAGAGGAACGGCATCAGCTTGCCCGTGCGGTACTGGAACGCCTGCCGCAGATAGACGTAGCTGCCGCCCGCGCCCGGCAGCGACGCGCCCAGCTCGGCCCAGATCAGCCCGTCCGCGAGGGCGAGGACCGCGCCCGCGATGAACCCGATCACGGCCTGCGGCCCGCCGAAGGCCGCGACCATCAGGGGGATCGTCACGAAGGGCCCGATGCCGCACATCTGGCTCATATTGATCGCGGTGGCCTGGAACAGGCCGATGCGCCGTACGAATCCGACGCGCTCGTCCATGAGGTCCGGCATGTGCATCAGCCCTTTCTCGTGCGTAGCACGCTCCGCGCTGTGCTCTGTGGGGTGTTCCAGCCGGACACCCGCACCGAGGGCGCCGAGCCGTGCAGATCCGCGGTGCGATAGCGCGCGGTGACCGTCACCGACTCGCCGGGCCACAGGCTGACCTGGTTGTCCGTCCACCGCACAGGTAGCACCGGTCGGCCCGCCGCGTCCACGACATGGACGTCCGTCATCAGCGCGGGCACGGAACCACCGCCCGTGCGGCGCAAGGTCACGGCCGTCGTGGACATGCCGTCGGGCCCCTGGACCGTACGGGATGTCGAGACCACCCGCGCCCGGCCCATGGAGGCGAGCCCCTTGAGGTCGGCGTAGCTCGTGGTCGGCGTGTAATACCACTCGGTGCGGTCCCAGTCGAGGACGTCCGGCTTCGTGGAGAGCCAGTACACGTTGCGGCTGACCTCCCTGCCCCGCGCGTCGGCCAACTGGAGCTTGACGAGATAGGTCCCCTCGATCCCCGGCACCCGCGCCGGGAGCTTCAGCGCGGTGGCCTTGCCGCCGTCGCCGGGCGCGGTCACGGCGGCCTGTCGCGTCAGTTTCCGCCGCCCGTCGGGGGTGTAGAGGCTCACGCGCGCCGTGAGCCCTCTCGCGGCGGCGTGGCGCTGGTTGACCACGACCACCGACCGGTCGTCGTAGGAGTACTGGATGTGCAGCGGCTCCCCGGCCTTCTTCGCGCCGAAGTAGGCGCCGCCCTGGTCCAGATAGCGGTCGAAGAGCTGCCAGTGCAGCGACGTCCAGCCGCTGTTGAGCAGCCAGTAGATGAGACCGGTCGACGGTTTGGTCCGGTCGCTCGCGTTGCGCCCGTACGCCTCGAACTCGGCCCGTACCGCCTCGTATTGGGCGAGCTGCGCCTTGCGGACGTAGTCGCCCTGGCCCCTCGGCGGGCCGTAGCGGCCGGCGAGCGCGTTCCCGTACAGCTTGAGGTCGCCGAACGTGTGCGACGGCGAGCGGTGGTACTGCCGCGCGGACGGGTCCTTCCAGAGCGTGCGCAGTTCGGCGGGGGAGAGCATCCGCTTGAGGGTGTCGAGGGTGGGGATGGACGGCCCGGCGCTCGTCTCGGAGTTGAAGCCGGTGGCGCCGCCCTCGCGCTTGGCGTACCAGTAGCTTGGCGGGACCCAGTCGTAGGGGCCGGTCATCTTCATGCCGGACGCGCCCAGGACGGGCGAGGGCCGCTTGGAGGCGGAGGAGACGACGGGGTTGGGCCAGTCCGCCGCCTTCAGGGCGTCGAGGTAGTCCCGCTCGGTGCGCGCGCCGGGCGCGAAGTCGGAGCCGATGAGGAAGGAGATCACGCTGGGGTGGCCGCGGAGCCGGGCGGCCTCGGCGGCCATGGACGCCTTGGCGACGGGGTGGTCGGCCTCGGTCCACTTCTCGCCCGGCTCGTCGCCGTTGTTGTCGCCTTCCCACTTGTCGCAGCACTCCCAGCCGGGGAGCACGAGGATGCCCATCCGGTCGGTGAGTCCGAAGAATTCGTCCGGCTCGATATGGCCTTCCAGTCGTACGGTGTTGAGGCCGAGGTCGCGTACGTACTCCAGCCGGTCCGCCGTATAGCGGCGGTCCCAGCGCAGGAAGATGTCGGAGAGCCAGCCGCCGCCCTTGATGAGCAGCGGCCGCCCGTTGACGGAGTACTGGCGCGCCCCCGCCGAGTTGATCGGGGCCTTGACGTCGCGGATGCCGAACTCCTCGTGCGCGGTGTCGGAGGCCCTGCCGTCCACGCTGACGGTGAGGTCGAGCCCGTAGAGCGGCTGACCGCCCATCCCGGCGGGCCACCACACCTTCGGATGGGCCAGCCGCAGCCCGGGGGCGTCGGCGGGGCCGAAGGAGATCGCCTTGCTCTCGTGCGCGGCCAGTGTCACGCGCTTGCCGAACCGGACCGGTCCGATGTCGCCGGACACGGTTGCGGTCACCGGGGCGGCCGTCTCATTGCGGGCGGCGGCCTTGACGGTGAGGGCGGCGGAGCCCATGGCGGGCAGCGCGAGATCGGTCGTCACATGCGCGTCGCGCAGCGCGACGGGCCCGCCCCGGCGCACCAGGACGTCGCGGACCAGGCCCATGTTCGCGTCGGGCGGCGGCTGCTGCCAGTCGACCCAGCCCATCGTCAGGTGCTTGTCGGGATCGTTGGGACGGACCTTCAGGGCAACGGAGTTGACGCCCTTTCGGATCAGCGGGGTGACCTCGAGTTCATGCCGGGTGTACGCGCCGGCGACCTGGTCCGCGCCCGCGACGCGCTTGCCGTTCACGTAGACGTCGGCGGCCGAGAGCACGCCGCTGAAGTCGAGATACGTGCGTGCCGAGGCGTCGGCGGAGTTCTCGACGGTAAAGTCCGAGCGGTACCACCAGGGGACGGAGAAGTCCTTCTTGGGGATCTTCTTCATGTTGGTGGAGTAGAAGGGGTCGTCCTTGTACGTGCCGTCGGCGAGCAGCGCGGCGAGGACGGTGGAGCGGGCGGCCGCCGGATGCCAGCCCCTGGTGTCGTAACCGGGGGTGGAGACGGACTCGGGGCTGTCGGGGACCTCGGCCGAGGACTGGATCGCGTATCCCGAGAGCGGGGTCGCGGACCCCGGGGCTGGTGCGGCCCGCGTGACGGGGGAGCGCGGCGGGGCGGCGGGGCGCGGCTCCGGGGCGGTGGCGTACGCCGGGAGGGCGAGGCTCAGCAGCAGGCCGGTGACGGCGAATGGCGCGACGGGGCGGAGGGACACGGTGGGTACCTCTCGGACGGCTGTGGCGGCATGTCGGCACGGTGGCGCGGGTGGGGCGATGCGCCTTTCGTCACTGGAAGTTAAGAAACCTTCCTATTGGGTGGGGCAGGACGCTAAGGACTCGTACGGTTCATGTCAATGATCTGAGCGGAGTCCGGACGGACGAGCGGACGAGCGGATGAGGGGAAGCTGTGCGCGGAGGACGAGTGGCCGTCGTGGGCGGCAGCATCGCCGGTTGTGCCGCGGCGCTGGCCGCCGTACGGGCCGGGGCCGCGGAGGTCGCGGTGTACGAGCGGGCCGCCCAGCGGCTCCAGGACCGGGGCGTGGGGCTCGCCGTCCACCAGGACCGGTATGCCGAACTGGAAGCGGCCGGATACGTCGATGCCGGCATGCCCTGGGTGCGGCTCACCCGGCGCGTCTGGCTGATCGGCGGCACGGACGCGCGCGGCGGCCGGGAGATCGGGGTGCTGCCCTTCCCCTTCCGCTCCTACAACTGGGGTTCCCTGTGGCGGGAGTTGCGGGCCCGCGTCCCCGAGCGGGTCGCCTACCACTCGGGCGCCGTCGTCGAATCCGTGACCCCGGACGCCGACCGCGGTGCGGGGCCGCGCGGCGCCGTGCTGCGGTTCGCGGACGGCGCCGAGGAGCGGTTCGACCTCGTGATCGGCGCGGACGGCTACCGCTCGGTCGTACGGGCCGCGATGTACCCCGACGTCGCGCCCCGGTACGCCGGGTACCTCGCCTGGCGCGGCTCGCTGCCCGCCGAGCGGCTGCCGGGCCCCCGCGAGGCGTGGGCCGAACAGGACGCCGCCAGCGTCGCGTTCCCCGAGGGCCACATGATCGTCTACCGCATTCCGGGCCCGTACGGCCGCGGAACCTCCGTCAACTGGGTGTTCTACGCGGTGCCCCCGGACGTACCGGGCCTGCGGCTCGACGACCCGACCGTGCCGCCGCCGCGCACCGTCGCGGCCGAATTGATAGCGCATCAGCAGAAGCTGGTGGCTCGTCACTTCCCGCCCTACTGGCGGGAGGTCATCGAGCGCACCCGCCCGCAGGACACCCTCGTACAGCCCATCTTCGACCTCGCCGTGCCGCACTTAGCCAAGGGCCGGCTCGTCCTCCTCGGCGACTCCGCCGCCATCGCCCGCCCGCACACCGGCGGCGGCGCGGTCAAGGCGCTCCAGGACGCCACGGTGCTGGAGCGCGCCCTGCGCTCCGCCGAGGACTGCGACGCGGGGCTGGCCGCGTACGACGCCGAACGCGCGCCGATCGGCCGCGCGGTGCTGGAGCTCGGGCGGCGGCTCGGCCGGGCCCAGGTGCTGTCCGTACCCGACTGGGCGGCCATGGACCAGCGGTCCACCGAGGAGTGGTGGCGCGCGGCCTCGGAGGGCGAGCGGGGGTTCGGCGGCCACGCCCTCGGAGGGTGAGCGGGGCCCGGCGCGTACGTACAGGAGAAGCGGAGCGGTGTCTATCACATTGGTGCACCACTGGTCAGAGCCGCCGAAACCGTTAAAGTAGCCGGGCCGTGGTGTTCGGGAAGACCGGTGAGGGGCCCCTGTGGCCCTATTCCGGAGCGGCCCTCGCCACTGTGATCGGGGGGTCCTCAGCCCATTCCGTACACGCTCCGGCGGCCGTACGGAGCCACTGGCCGCAGCCTGCGGCCGGGAAGGCTCGGGAGGAGGACAGCGCGAGCTGAACCCGTAAGCCAGGAGACCGGCCACGGCATCTCACGAAATGATCCACGAGGTGCTGGAGCGTGACATACGGATGGCCCTGCCCACCGACACCCCCACTGGTTCCCCCGCCGATCCGCCCATCGGCGCCCCCGCCCCCTTGGCCGCGCCCGCGTTCCGCTGGCAGCGGCAGGACACCCTGCGCACCGCCGGCCTGCTGGCCGTCATAGCCGCGCTGCACGTCGTCGCCTTCGGCGTGCTCTTCCTGCTCGTCGTCCCCAGCCACTACACGGTCGGCTCGCAGGTCTTCGGCGTCGGCCTCGGCATCACCGCCTACACCCTCGGCATGCGGCACGCCTTCGACGCCGACCACATCGCCGCCATCGACAACACCACCCGCAAGCTGATGGCCGACGGCAAGCGCCCGGTCTCCGTGGGCTTCTGGTTCGCCCTCGGCCACTCCAGCGTCGTGGTCGCCATGGCCGCGCTCGTCGCGGGCGGCGCCCACCTGGCCGGCACGCTGATCAACGAGGACTCCACGGCCCACCAGACGCTCGGCGTCGTCGGCACGACCGTCTCCGGAACCTTCCTCTACCTCATCGCCGCGCTCAACCTGGTGGCCCTCGCGGGCATCTGGAAGGTCTTCCGCTCCATGCGGGCGGGCCGCTTCGACGAGGCCGAACTGGAGGAGCACCTGGACTCGCGCGGGTTCATGAACCGGGTGCTCGGCCGGTTCACCCGCTCCATCACCCGCCCCGGCCAGATGTATCCGCTCGGCTTCCTCTTCGGCCTCGGCTTCGACACCGCGACCGAGGTCACGCTGATGGTGATGGCGGGCAGCGGCGCCGCGGCCGGGCTGCCCTGGTACGCCATCATGTGCCTGCCGCTGCTCTTCGCCGCCGGGATGAGCCTCTTCGACACGCTCGACGGCACGTTCATGAACTTCGCCTACCAGTGGGCGTTCTCCAACCCGGTCCGCAAGGTCTACTACAACCTCACCATCACCGGCCTGTCGATCGCCGTCGCCTTCCTCATCGGGACGATCGAGCTGGTGAGCGTCCTGCGCGAGAAGCTGGCCATGGACGACGCGGTCACCGGCTGGATCTCCGGCCTCGACCTCGACAACGTCGGCTTCGTCATCGTCGGGCTCTTCGTGGCGGTGTGGGCGGCGGCGCTCGCGTACTGGCGGTTCGGCAAGGTCGAACAGCGCTGGGCGGCCCGTACGGCGCCGGAGGGCTGACCCGGCCGGCCGGACGTACGACGGGGCGGGCGGGGGCGGCGCGCGGCCCCCCCCCCCCCCCCCGCGCCGGCCCGCGCGCCCGCGGGGGGGGCGCCCCGGGGGGGGGCCG
>NZ_JBFAIS010000030.1:0-126419 GCF_040654795.1 Streptomyces sp. NPDC050617
TCCGTTGTGTGGTGAAGCCTAGACACCTCCACCACACCGGAGGTCTTCGCCATGATCAAGCCCAGCCGGTGTCAACAACGCTCGTGATCAATACATGCGATGGCTACGAGGAGGTCGCTCACCGCTGCCAGTGCGGGCTGGGCGGCGTGTAGCAGGTGCTGGGTGACGGCGCTGACTTCGGCGGGTGTCCGGGCGGCGGCGAGCGCGGCGCGGCACGGGGCCGTGTCCGACGCAGGGAGGGGTTCGGTGGGCAGGGCGTGCTCGGCGAGAAACGGGGCGGCGTCGCGGCGGGCCCGGCGCAGCAGGTCGTCGCGGGTGGCGATGCCGAAGTGCGCGGCGGCGATCTGTTCGGAGGTCCGGTCGGCGTTGTCGTACTGCTCGAAGTCGGGGTGCTGCATGTGTGGTTCCTGGACGGTGGTGCTCGGGCTGGTCGACGCGGTGCCGGGCGGGACAGCTGTGGGCGAGCAGGGCGGAGGGGCCCGTGGTGCCGCAATGGCGGCGGCGTCCGAGCAGACGAGCGGGGGGGGGGCGGGGCGGGGCCGAACCGCGCTCGGGGCAGTGCGCTTGCAGACGGGGCGTGACTGTTGCTGAAGACAGCGTGTGCGTGGGTCGCTTGCCCCGGATACTGGGGTATGGCCTTCGTTGTCTTCATGACCTTGCCCGGACTGGTCATCTTGTTGACTGTTGTCGCCTTCGCCGACCAACTGCTGCTGCGCGTAGGGCGAGCTGGACTGCTCCCATGGCGCAACAGCGTCAGACAGGGGCAGATATCGGCTACCGGTTTCGAGCAGCTTCATGCGAGCTTCTCACCAGGTAAGCAAAGCGAGCTGAAGGAACGGCAGTCGGCGCTCATCCTGCGGGACGACGAGGAGGACGGAGCACCGCCGAACAGGACCCTGGTGGACCTGGAGGCAGGAACAGCGGTCATCCGCATGCCTCACGCCGGCCGGTAGCGCAAGCCGGACGTCCGTCCCGGGCGGCCCTGGCGCCAGTGAGCAGACAGGACCCGACCCGCGGCCGGGAGGAGTACGCCGGCGTGCCGCGAGGCGGCTAGCGGTGGCGGGCGGCCGTGGACGTGCCGCTGGGCGCGGGGATGGCTGGACGTGTCGTCGTGATGGAGGGTGAAGCGGTGTCCGGTGCGGCGTGGCGGAGGTTCACGCCGATGCCCCGGGCGGCGAGCTTGCGGGCCACGGCGTGGATGCGCCGGGCGCGGCCGTCCTCGCCGTACGCGGCGGGCAGGAGGAACGCGGCCTGGTGAGGGTGGTACTGGAAGCCGTGGGCGTACAGGGCCGTGCGGGCATCGGGGGGCACGCTCGCGTACGGCGCCCCGAGGGCTCCGTCGCCGTAGTAGGTCAGGGTCAGGACCTGGGCGACCTGCGGCGGGGCGGACCGGTGCGGGGGCTCGGGCTGCTCGGCCGCATGGTGGAGCACCTCGTTGAGGGCCTGCTGGTAGCGGGGCAGGAGTCGGCGGGTGATGTGGGCGGCGGCGCGTGCGGGGTCGTCGGGGACGGCGATGCCGTCCGGTTCCGCGACGCCCTCGAAGTGGTGCGGTCTGATGCCGTCACCGTCGGGGTGGAGGGGGGCGACGACGAACTGGTGGGGGTACCGGGGGCGGTCGGTGACGTAGAGCCGCTGGTGTTCGGGGCCGTGGAGGACGGCGTCGTGGGTGAGGACGTACGTGCTGACGACGTGGTCGACGAGGCCGGCATCCCAGAGCTGCCCGGCTTGGGGGAACTGGTCCCGGTACGCGGCGTGGCGCTGGTAGGTGCTGGTCCAGGGGCCGGGCAGGCGGGCGGCCAGGCCGGCGGCGAAGGCGGACAGGTCGGTGCGGGGCGAAGGCATGGGCTCCCGGAGGGACGGCGCGGGGGCGGCGGGGTCAGCGTGCCCGCGGGCGGGTTGGAGGAAGAACCGGCCGGGACGGAGGCGACGTGGGGGCCGGGTTGGCTGCTGACCGGTGTGGCGGCGGGGGCGCGGTGGTGAGGGCGCGCATCCGGTCCTTGGCCCCGTGCAGCACCTCGGTGAGGGTGCGGAGTTCGGCGGCGGTGTCGGCGAGGTCGTACGACAGGTCGAATCCGTTGTCCTCCTCGTCCTCCTGGGCCTTCTAGCCGCGCTCCCCGCGTTCGGGAGGTCGATGGCGGTGACCGACAACGGTCACGCCCGTTAGCCGGACATGACGATTTTTAACCTTCCTGTCGAATCCGCCGATCCAGCTCCGCGCCAGCCATGGGAGGGCGAGGCGAAGGCTCTGGCCGAAGCCGCGGCGGCCTGGCTCCGGGCCCTGCCCGCTCCCGAGTTCGACCGGTGGATTGTCGGCCCCCTCGCCGACGCCGTCGAGGCGGCGATGACGGACCTCGAACCCGGTGACCGCGACGACGTGGACCGGGGCCAAGAGCGGCGTCGGCGACAGCACCATGGTGACGCTTGCCGGTCTCCCGTACGCGGTGCCCGAGGCAGCGCACTGGTTCACCCTCGACCAGCAGGTCCGCCTCCTGGCCGTGGTCGCCGCCGTCTCCGGCATCCCGCGGCTGCTTGCCAACGACCCCCGCACCGTGATCGAAGATGGTGAGCTGGGGTGGATGTGTGCCATCCTCGACCACGCCACCCGCAACTGACACCCGCCCGCTCCGCCCGCGAGCGCGCCAGCAACCGTTCAGCTTGCGGTGCCGCGCCCTCAGCTCGCCCGGTCCATCGCGGCCCGCAGCAGCGCCACGGTCTCCGCAGCGGCCCGGCGCCGTCTTCCTCGCCGGCGTCCGGCCGACCCGGCCTCCAGCGCCTGTGGTGCGTGGCGCTGAGTGTGGACGAGGGGTGGTGACGGGCGATCAGGTCCGTGCCCTCTTGCTGGAAGTGAAATAGATCATGGAGATTTCAGGGTAGGCGGGGGCAACCATTCGTGTTCGTCCCATTTGGTCCGGTGGTTCGCCGTTGGTCGTGGGCTGGCTGGGCGGAGATTTCGCTTTCTTCGGTCTTTATCTTGGCCATATGATCCCCGGCATGGCTGCTGCGTGATCCTGATTCGGCGCGACGGCCTTCACCTGCCCTCCGTCTGAGAAAAAGGATCAAGTGAAGCTTCGCCGCGCTCCTGCGGTGGCTGTCGTTGTGGTCAGCCCCGCCGCACCGCTCTCCGTCGCTCGGTCCTTAGCCGATGCCAGACATGCGCCCCACAAGTTGAATCAGCCGAAGGCCTGCGCCGAGCTGAAGAAATCGACCGCTGACGTGGTTGCTGCCGTGGGGGTTGGGCTGAAGAAGTTGAAGTCAGCATTAGATGTCCTGCGCTTGGACAGGCACTCGCTCAGTACTACAGGCCTCGCCCAGCACAAGGCGGCCAAGGATGAGGGGCTGGGAGGTCAGGGCGCGGAAGACGGTCAGGGGGGGGCTGTGGCCGACGCTCAGAAGGCCACCGATGTCAAGGCGGCCGAGTAGGGCACGGCCCGGAAGATGTCGAAAGACGCCCAGATGAAGAGGGGACAATCGTGCCCCTTGGCCCAGGATTCCCTAGGGAGAACTCTCACAGCCAAGGAAGCGGCCGTCATGGTGTTCACGGCCCCGACCGCTGCGTGAGGGGCACGGCCTCGGCTTTCCTCGCGAACGATCTGTCGTCCGAGGCCGCCGCTGGGGCCATGATCAACTTCTCTTTCGGGGCGACCAATGCCGCCGATCAGCGGTACCCGTACGTCTTTGGCCTGACGCGACACTAGGACTTCAAGGTCGTGCCCCGGCGGTCCGACAAGGTCGACGCCACCGACCGGTCGGCCGGCCCCGAGGCCGAGCATCGCGGAAGGCGGCACCACCAGGCGGGTGGACGTCTACGCCAAGCAAGTGACAGCCCCCCGTGAACGGCAGCCTTGCCACGGCTGGTCCCCCTCTGCCCTTCTCCAGTTCGTCCTTGGGGTCGCTACCTTCAGGCGGCATGTGAGGACGAGTCCGGCCAGCACATCGGTCTCGAGCTGCTCCTCTTCCTGAACTGACGTGAGTGCCTGGCACTCGCGCGGATTCCGTACGACCGCGATTACTCACGCTGGCGGTAAGCGGCGCCCGGTGCCCGCGAGGGCGGGCCGCTGTCCAGGATGTCACCGCTCCTCGGACGGCTGCGGACAGGGGTGGGCACCGGCTACAGAGCCGGGTGATCGACGCCGCCTGCGGTGCTGACAGGAAAGACGCTCCGCTCCGACTGCCTCCCAGCCGCGTGCGCACCGCTTTTGGGCGAAGCGGGGCTTCCGCAGCCATGAGCAACCGCTGCCGTGATGTGTCGATAAAGCCACTGCACACATGAGGCCACCCCTACCGGGGGCCTATTCGAAACAGTAGAAGGGATTGCTGAAATCAGAATGCGCAACAGACACACAGCCTCCGCACGTACGCGGAGCGCCTTTACGCGCGGTATCACGACCGCCACTGCTCTGATCGCGGTCACCGGCGTAGCCGTACCGGCCACTGCGATCGCCGCGCCGTCGGGTGCGAAGGTCACCTTGGCCGGCATCGGTACCAGTGACGAGCAGCGGGTCGATGCGGCGTCGGTGGTCCATCTGGATCCGAGCCCGGATGTGCTGCTGCTCAGCGACCGGGACTTCATCTTCGCCTTGTGGGAGAAAGCCCGGGACGCCGGCGAACGTCTCGAGGCGGTACGCATAGCCGCCGAGGAGGCCATGGGCAGCACCTCTGCCGACGATCATGTGCGGTTCATCGCCACCGGCATCCATGAGGCGTACGCGGTCGACAAGCAGCGGGAGCAGGACCGGGCCGACGCCGAGCGCGCGGCCCGGCAGGCCAAGGCCCAGGCATTGATCGCGGTAGGCATCCCGGTCACCCCGGATCTGCTGGCCCTCAACGACGACAACTTCATCCGCAAGGTCATGAAGCACCCGGATGTGGGGCCCGAGGTGCAGGCCGCGGCCGCGCGCGCTTTGACGGGAAGTCCAGCCGACTGGCGGGAGTTCATCGCCAACGGAGCCCGCGAGGCGCATGACCGCGATGTAGCCAAGGAACTCAAGGAGCTCGAGGAGAAGAACCGCGAGGAGGCCCAACGCCGCAAGGAACTGGCCGCCCGCAAGAACGTCGCCGCGCTGTTCGCCATCACCCCCAGCGAGGCCATGCTCAGCCTCGGCGACGACAACTTCATCCGCGAACTGATCCGCAGCGTCCCAGCGGAGGCCCGGGACACCGACCTGTACGCGGCGGCCCAGGCGGCGCTGAACAGCTCCGCTCCGGCGGACTGGCAGGAGTTCATTCACACCGGAGCCGAACAGGCCTACAAGCGTGACGACGAGGCCCGTCGTAAGAAGGTCGCCGACGCCAATCGCCGGCGCGCTCTGGAGATCCAGGCCGGGGCCGAGAAGACCGGGATGCACCCCGGTCTGGTCACCGCGGCGCAGAAGGCGTTGGCCGGCAGCGACGAGGACGTTGCCCGCTTCCTTCGGGAGGACAGCCAGGAGCGGGCGAAGCGGCAGTCCTTCCAGCCCAGCGGCGGCAAGCAGGCCGGCTGGTACATCCGCCAGTCCAGCGCGGACGGGGGAGCTGCCTTCCTCGCTCCCGTCGATGCCGAGGGCCAGCAGCCCGACCGCGAGGACGCCACCTGGGTCGTCGTGCCCTCGCTCGCCATGCAGCCCGGCTGTTACTCCTTCGAGTCGGTCCGCAAGCCCGGCTACTACCTGATGCAGAAGGACCTCCGGGTGCGGATCTCCGCGAACGACCGCAGCGCGGTCTTCGCCAAGGACGCCACTTGGTGCGCCCGCAAGGGCCTAGCCGGTTCCGGCACGTCCTTCGAGTCGGCGAGTCAGCCGGGCCGCTGGCTGCGCCAGTTCCAGGGCGACCTCTGGGCGGCGGACAAGAGCGGCAAGCACCGCTACGAAACCAGTAAGGACTTCGCCCAGGACGCCACCTGGAAGATCGCCGCCCCGCTCGCGAACTGACCCTCACCCGCCGAGTCCCTCCTTCAAGAAGAACGGAACACCCGATGTCTCGGACCATCCGAGCCGCGCTGGCCACGGCCGTCAGCGCCGCCGCACTGGCCGGCGGTGCGATCCCCGCACACGCCGAGGAGGCCATCACCCGTACTGCGACGGCCACGTCATCTGTCGTGCAGTTGCAGGCGGCGCACAGCGGCAAGTGCCTCACTCTCGCGCAGGGCAGCCTCAGCAACGGCGCGAACGCGGTGCAGTCCACGTGCGTCGGTGGCCTCGCCAATCAGCTCTTCGAGCTTGTCCCCACCGAGTCAGCGGCGTTCGAGGTGCGGGCCAAACACAGCGGCAAGTGCCTCGAAGTGGAGAACGGCGGCACGAAAGCCGGTTCGAACGTCCAGCAGTGGTGGTGCACCGACGGACCACAGCAGCGCTGGAAGGTGATCATGGTCGAGATCGCCGAAGGGCTGTACGAGCTGCGCCCTACGCACGCCCTGGACCGTTGCCTGGACATCAGCAACGCGAGCTTGGAAGACGGCGCAAACGCACAGTCGTGGTACTGCAACGGTTCCCTCGCCCAACGGTGGCGGATTCTGCCGGCCAAGCCCTGACCTCCCGGAAATCCCGCTGAGCCGTGCCCCGCGCCTCGGCGGGCTCTGTACCACCAGGCATACCGCGGTGCCCAACCGTCGGGGCACCACTTGTCCCATCGAAAAGAAATGGATCCCACGATGTCCCGGATCACTCGAGCCGCGCTCGCCATGGCCTCCTGCGTCGCCGCACTGGCCGGCGGCGCGGCCACCGCACACGCGGAGGGAGCCACCTATCTCTCCGCTGTCCCCACCGGGGAACCGGTCGTGCAGCTGCAGGCCGCGCACAGCGGCAAGTGCCTGGAAATCGAACACGGTAAAACCGGAAACGGCATGCCGGCACAGCAGAGAACCTGCGACGGCACGGACCCCGCCCAGCAGTGGCAAACGGTCGCCGTCGCCGGCTCCTCCTTCGAGGTGCTCTCCGTGCCCAGCGGCAAGTGCCTCGAGGTGGAGAACAGCAGCACCAAGGCCGGCGCCAGAGTCCAGCAGTGGACGTGTGTCGCCGGCAAGCAGCAGCGCTGGCAGCTCGTCCTTGTCGACCAGGACAAGGCCTCTTCCAGCTGCGCCCCACCCACACAGAAAACCGCTGCCTGGACATAGCTGGTGCCCAGACAGGCGACGGCGTGCCAGCACAGCAGTGGTACTGCAACCAGACCAATGCCCAGCTGTGGCACATCCAGGTGGTCAAGTGACCTCTCGCGCCCTGCCGCGAGAGCGCGGCAGAAGAATGTGGTGGGGGGGGACAGGCCACAAATGCGGCAACTGCCCTTTGTCAGTGAGAGCACGCTATGAAACGCATATCAGTGAAAGGTTCTGGAGTGAGTCGTCAGAGGTGGGTCACACAGGCACTGGTGGTCAGCCTGCTGGCTGGCGGCGGCAGTCTCGCGGGAGCGGTGCCGGCATTCGCCGAAACCCGCGTGCCAATCACCGTCACAGTCCACCAGCGATCGGAGCGGGGCCCCCTCACGGTGGCTGATGCGGCCGCGGAGGCGCGTGCGTACGTCACCTCACTGGCGAAGTCGCATCTGCCTGCCGAGATACGCGTGTCAGCGTGGAACGTCCTGCGCAATTCCCGTGGGGACGAGGCGATCGCGGAATGGCTGGCACCCGGTGGCGGCTATGACTACGCCAAACAGCGCACACGGGACGCCCGTTCCCGCAACAAGGCGTTCTGCGAACGGGTGGCGCGGACCCACACCATGGCGTTCTCCCCCGAAGTGCACATCGCGGCTGAGCGTGCGCTGAAGGGCACTGCTGCCGACCAGGCCGCGTTCGTCAAGACCGGATACGCCCAAGCCCAACAGCGTGACCGGGAGACCAGGGAAGCCGACACAGCGCACCAGCGCGAAGTCACCGCAAGCGAACGTGACTTCGTGCGCGCCCGCGCTGAGCAGGACCCGGGTGAGCAGGTACGGGTGGCGGCACAGTGGGCTCTGCGGGCCGGCGCCACTGACGCGGACATCGAGGAGTTCTTCGGCTACGGCTGGACGAATGGCGCGGTCTTGGACCTGGAGGCTCATCAGACGCGGATGGCTGACGCGGAGACGCGACGGCACCACACACTGTCCCGCCTGATCGAGGAAGCCACGGCGGCCGAAGAAGCTGTCCGGGGCGCGGCCGACGCGGCGAAGGCCAGGGCCGAGGCCGAACGTGCCTGGAAGTCCGTGGCCGAGCACGCCGACGCCGCTCAGAAGGCGTGGCTGGCGGAACAGGCTGCCGCCACTGCTCAGGCGGAGCACTGGAAGAACATCGCCAAGGTATCCCAGGAGACCGCGGACGAGCTCTGGAAGAACATCACCGAGCCGGCCGAGGCCAATCAGGAAACGTGGGCCCAGGAGCAGGCGGAGGCGGCCGCAACGGCGAAGTTCTGGAAAGACATCTTCGACCGGGCCCGGGAGAGTGAGAACCGCGTCAAGGGCTGAGCGGCCCCGCACACGCGGTTGGCCTCCGATTGGCGGGCCGACCGAATCCGACCACCCCGCCCAAATGCAGGGCAGGGCGGCTTTTCTGTCCAATTTCAATGAGGAGCTTTCCCATGACGGGTAGATTCCGGCCAAAGGCCGGACTGTTACGTAATGACGTAGTCAGAGCGATGAGAGCGGCCGTGTCCGCGGCCGTCGTTCTAGCGGTTTTCGGCGGCGCGACCGGCGAAGCCGCTGCTGCCGCCGCTACGCGCACTGAGGCGGCCTCGGCTACGCAGGCCCTGGCCACACTGGACCGTCTGGCCGCCACCCTGCCGAAGCCGACTACGCCGACAGCCGCGCCGCAGTCCGAACTGGCAAAGATCAGCGCGGAACGCGATCGGCAACTGGTCGAGGACTACGCGGAGTTCGACGAAGAGGAAGAAGTCCGCGAGGCCGCCAAGAAGGCCCTGGAGAGCGACGATCCCAATGCGATCCGGGAGTTCCTCGAACATGGCGAGGCCGAGGCCCGCCAGCGCGCCAAGGACAAGAACAACGCCGCCGATGTCAAGAACCGCCAGCAGATCGAGGCGTTGCGTGGCACCGGCGGCCCGCACTTCAACCAGGCGGTTGAAGACGCGCTGAAGGGCTCGGCCAGGGACCGCGCCGACTTCCTGGCGTTCGGCGCCGGGATCGCCCGGCAGCGGGACGAGAAGACCGAGCAGAACGCCAAGGAGCGCGCGGAGAAGAACCGCAAGCGCGTGGAGATGCTGGCCGCCTCCGGTGGCCCGGAGGTGAAGAAGGCCGCCCAGGCCGCGCTGGCCACCAACGACGACGCCAAGATCGAGGAGTTCCTGGAGAAGGGCTACCAGGTCGCGGCGCAGAAGGACGCCGACGCCCGGGCGGCCCACGAGAAGGCCGAGAAGGAAGCTCAGGAGGCGGCGGAGAAGCTGCGGGAGCTGGCCCGGCAGGCCGCCCGCGCGGCCGAGGCCCGTACCAAGCTGATCGCCGTCAACGGCGACGCGGTGAAGGCGCTCAAGGAAGCGTCCAACGCCATGTCCCAAGCGGCATCGGCCGCCCGTGAGGCCGACCGTATGCTGTCGGCCGACCGGGCCGGCAAGGCCCTGTCCGACTACGGCCAGGTCAAGGACGAGGTCGCCAGACAGGTCGGATACGCCGTCGAGGCCGCCAAGCGGGCCAAGATCGCAGCCGCGCAGGCCAAGGTGCAGGCCGACGTGCTGGTCGACACCGGACTGCCCTACGGCACCCAGTGGGCTGAGGTCGCCTCCGGCATGGCGGCGGCAGCGGACGCGGCCGCCAAGGCCAGCGAGACCGCCCAGCACGCCGTTGACGCCACCGCGGCCGACGCCGCCGGGCTGAACTCCAAGAACCAGGCGGAACTGCACGAGCAGCAGGCCGAGAAGTGGCGGGCCAACGCCCAGGAGCACGCCAAGGCCGCAGCGCAACTCGCCAAAGCCGCCGACAAGCAGGCCCAGACCGCCGCGAGCGCGGCCGCCCGGACCAAGCAGGCACGCATCGCGGCCGAGGAGGCCGAGAAAGAAGCCTGGGCCCACGCCAAGAAGGCCCAGGAAGCCAGGAGCGAGGCCCAGCGACAGGCGAAGATAGCCGCCGAACAGCGCACCATCGCCGAACGCGAGCGCAACCTGGCCGCCCAGGCACGGGAACGGGCCGAGCACGAGCGCGACAACGCCGCCGCGGCACGGGCGCGTGCGGAGGCCGAAGCCCGTACGGCAACGGCGGCACGGGCAGAGGCCCAGGCCGCAGGAGCCACCGCAGCCAAGGCACGCGCGGACGCCGCAGAGAAGGAAGGCATCGCCGCCAAGGCCGACGACCGGGCCCGCGGCGAGGAGAGCAACGCCCGCGACGCCAGGGACAAAGCTTTCAAGGCCGAGCAGAACCACCAAGCTCAGGAGGCACGGGCCAAAGCTCTCGAGGCGATGGCGGCCTCGGGCAAGGGCACCGCAGCAGCCGCTCAGGCCAAGGCCGTGGCGGAGGGGGCGCGAGCGGACGCCGACACCGCCGGTGCGGCGGCCGGCCAGGCCCAGAACGCCGCCGACAGGTCCAGCGGCGCGGCGATCCAGGCGCGCTCCGCGGCCACCGAGGCAGCGGGTGCGGCAGCTCGGGCACGGGCCGCAGCGGCGGAAGCCACCGCACATGCTGCACGGGCCAACGCCGCCGCCAACAAGGCCGAAGCCGCCGCCGCCAACGCCAACGCGGCAGCGAACAAGACCGAGGCCGAAGCCGCAGCCACCCACGCCGCAGCCCTGCGGGCCAACGCCAACGCCACCGAAGCCACCGCTCAGGAAGCCCGCGCCGGCGTCGCCGCGCATGAGGCCGCACGCCTGGCCGGGCTGGCCGCGACCGAGGCCAACAACGCCCTGCAGGCGGCCAACCGCACCAAGGACGAGGCCGAAGGCGCGGTCCGCGAAGCCGCCATGGCCCGGCTCCAGGCCACCATCGCGCTCCAGGCCTCTGCGGCAGCTCGCAGCACCGCAGCCGGCATCGCCGACCCCGCCAACACCGCCATCGCCCTGACGGCCCCCTTCTCCGGCAAGGACGTCGACGCAGACTTCGCCGCCGAAGTGGCCCAGGCCGCCCAGGAGATGGGCCAGGAACAGGTCGACTCGGCCGAGGCCAAGGCAGCCGAAGCGGTCAAGGCCGCCGAAGCCGCCGAAGACGCAGCCAAGAAGGCCAACGCCCAGGTAGCACCGGCCTTCCAGGCCGCAGCCGACGCCGCCAGGTCCTCGGCCAACGCAGCACGCTCGGCCGCATCAGCCATGAAGTCCGCCGCCGAAGCAGCAGCCGACGGAGCCAAGGCCAGAGCCGCCGCAGCCCGCGCCAACCAGGCCGACGCCCAGGCCCAGACCGACGCCCAGCTCGCCCGCCAAGCCGCCAGCCAGGCCTACAAGGACGCGACGGCCGCCCGCGACGCCGCCGACCAAGCCGAAGCCGAAGCAGCACGCGCCCGCGGCGCAGCGGCCGAAGCCGACCAGCACGCCTCCGCCGCCAACAGCGCCGCCGACCTCGCCGAACACGAAGCCACCGTCGCCCAGGGCGCCGCAACCCAGGCACAGAAGGACGCCACCGACGCCGGCAAGCTCGCCGAATCCGCCGAAACACACGCCAAGTCGGCGGAAGAAGCAGCAAAAAACGCCAACAAATACGCCCACGAAGCCGACGAGGCAGCCGAAAAGGCCGAGACGTACGAGCGGGAACAGGAACGCAAGCGTCGCGAAGCAGCTGCCAAACAGGACGGCAAGAGCGGCGCTTCTGCGTTGACTCGACTGGACGAGTGGGTGCTCAAAACGAAAGGCTCATCACCCGAAGAGTACGCGGATGCACTCAAGGCGGACAAGACTATCGCTGAATTCCTGATGGAAAACGGCGGCGAGATCCTTGAGGAGCTCATCGGACTTGAAGACATCAAGAAGTGTTTCACCGAGGGTAATGTTGAAAGCTGCTTCTGGACGGCTATCGGAGCTCTTCCGTGGGGTAAAGCCCTTACTGTCATCAAGAAGCTTCCCGAGCTCTCCAAGACCGTCGCTCGTATTGTTGGCGGAATGGGGAAGTTTCTCGATGAATCTGCTATAGCGAAGAAAGTGATAGATAGAGGGCGAAAAACCCTTGAAGATTTCTATAGGGCTCCTCAGTGCTCGGTAAAAAAAGCATGGTCAATAGCGTCACGACGGCAGTGTCGACGCTCCTGGACGATGGCCCGCGTAGGCCGATCCAGGAAGTACGCATAGGACAGCAGGTTCTGGCTGCTGACGCGGGGGCTGGAAAGACCAAGGCGCGAGCGATCGCTAACGTAAGTTGTCCGTGGACCTCGATGCGCAAGTATGATGGCGAGGGTCATCCGGTGGATGGAACCCGCATACTCAAGAACGATGCGCTCGATTCGGCGGAGAAGTGGCTTGGTTCTGGATATACGGAGCCTGTGCCGGGGAGTGGGCGATACGTTTCGAGGGACGGTACACGTGTTGCAAGGCTGGGCGAATCGGATATCACTGGGCAACACGGTGGCGGCCCGCACATGAATTTCGAGCGCCTAGCCCCCAATCCGAAGAAGCCTGGAAAGATGATGGTCGTTGAGAATCGGCACATCTATCTGGAGTAGGGTAATTCTAGTTGCTCTGCTGTCCGAGGGAGTGGATTGCCGGGGCGGCATGCAGCGGTCAGTCAGTTAGGAGAACGCCATGGAGCAAGTAGTTGTTATTCCCGACTATCGACCTGATGACGGGTTGCGATTCTCGTGGGATGAAGGGTTTGAGATCGCGGTCTCCGCGGATCGATCGGAAGTTCTCATCAAAGCCAACCGGGCGGGACTAACGTCACTGGCGCGTCATCTTCTTACACTAGCGCAGGAGGGTGTAAGTGGTGGGATGCATATCCACCTCACTGCTGACCAAGAAATCGATTCCGAAAATGATCTGATTCTGGAGCGGATGGAGGAGTAAGTCCTCTTTGGATCGCGTTCTTTTCGGCTATCGCGGACGGTGCTGATGCGCTCGGTGGGCTTCGTGCAGGGATGCCTGGCCGACCATAGAGCAGCGGGCTGGACAGGATCACCCTGTCCAGCCCGCTGCTCGTTTCCATCTGCGCCAGTATTACCGGCTGTGCGTTCTCATTGGAGTTGTGGTGAGAGCGCCCTTCTGACCTGGGGAGGTGTAGAAGGCTGAGACTTCCTCGGGCCGGGTTCTTCTGCATGAAACCGCGTTTGGCCTGCAGAGCTGCAACTACCGGTGGTCCGTTAAATGCGGTGGTAGAGATCAAGGGGTCTGCTGGTGGTGACCGCGTCGAGGAGGGCTTGAAGCTCGGACGGCGGGTCTTTGTCGGTCCAGGCCCGCCACCAGCGGGTCATGGTGGTCGCAGGGGTGAGCCAGGTGCGGACTGCTCGTGAGGCCCTGGGCCAGCAGGGCGGTTGGGGCTGGTGGGGCGTGGTGGGGCCCCCTCTCTGCGCCTTCGTCGGGGCGGGGCTCGGGCGCGGTGACGTCCAGCGGTCCGGGCGGGGCGAACCACTGGTCCCAGCAGAAGGAGAAGGCACAGTTGAGCAGGGTCTGGTGCCGGTGGATGGCCCTCGCCGAGCGGACCTGGAAGTCGGCCCAGCCGAGCTCAACCTTGATCTGCTTGTAGCTCTGCTCGATCCACGGCCGCGGCCCGTAGAGCCGGACGACCTCGGCGAGGTCGGCCGGCGGGTGCGTACTGGTGGTGGCGTGCGGGGCGTCGGGACGGGGCAGGTTGGTGGCCAGGTACCAGGTGGCCTTCTCCGGCAGGAGGCCCGGGTCGGTGGTGGCCACGACCAGGCGGCACGCGCTGTCGGGGCCGTAGCCGCCCAGGCGCGCGTCGACGGCCCACCAGGTCTCAGTGTGCCGTTCGCGAAAGCGCCGTTCGACCGGCGTCCAGTCGCCTGGATGGTCAGGGTCGGTCCCGGTCAGGGCGCGGGCGGCGTCGATCGGGGTGTGTGGCTCGTCGGCGTGGGCCCAGGTGCCCCGGTGCGGCTTGAGCGCCACCATATAGGGAAGTCCGGCCTCGCGCAGTGCCAGATACCAGTCGTCGCTGACCGAGTATGCGCAGTCGGCGACCACGGCCCGGCAGGCGAAGCCCGCCTGTTTGCCTTGGCCGGCGAGGGCTGCTGAGATCTGTGGTCTGGTGCGGAAGCCGGGGTCGGCTCGACCACGTGCGAAGTGGTGGGCGGGCGTGTACGGCTGCGCGTGCAGCGGGCAGTACACGCCTCCGTCGGGTCACACCGTGGTGACCGTGACGATGCCGTTGTCGGTCTTGCCCAGCCGGCCCAGCCGCTGGCGGCCGACATGCGCGGTCGCCGTGCCGTCCTTGCGGTCCCCGGAGTCGTCGATGACCAGCACCCCCTGATCGTGCGGGGCGGTAGCCGGATCGGCGCGGATCAACTCTAGGCGCCGGTCGTTCACCTTCACGTCGTCCCAGGTGGACTCCGACAGGAAGAACTGCAGGCGCTGCACGGCTGCGTCCTTCGAACCGGTCACCGGCGCGGCGCCGGCCAGGCAGGTCAGCGTCTTGTTGCGGTCGCGGGGCGCCAGCAGAGCAGTCAGATACTCGCGCAGACCGCGCCGCTGAGCCAGCGAGACCAACAGGTCATCAAAGCGGGCCGCGTACTCCTCCAGCGGGCCCGGCGCGGGCGGGCAGACACGTCGCTCAGTCATCGCTCCTCCGGGGCAATCCTCCCTTCCCGCTCCACGAGCACCCTGAGCAGACGTCAAGCCCCGCTACCACCGCGTTTAACGGACTACCGGTAGCAGGTCGGTAGCCGGAAAGTCCCCGATCGCGGGCGGGTGATGAGGTACCAGAATGATTGGATAAGGGATTCGCAGATGTCGGCTCGGCGTTTTCGGCGGACGCGGAGTCATCAGAAGTCGTGGAGGCAGCGGGGCACCTCGGCGGGCGACTTGAGCGGCGATGTGCCCTGGCGCGCAGAGCACAGATCGCATCCCCAAGGTGCGCGTGCCGGGCGGCGTGTCCGTCGGCACCGTCGGGCCGAGGGGCCTGGTCGCTACCGTTCCGCCGCGTACAGCTCTTCGATCTCCGCCGCGTACTTGACATGGATCGGGTGCCGCTTGAGCTTCATCGTCGTGGTGAGTTCGTCGCCTCCAGGCAGCCAGTACGAGGGCAGTACAACGAACCGTTTGATCTGTTCGACACGCGACAGGCGCGTGTTGCCCGCGTCGACGCCCGCCCGTACCTCCGCCACGATCCGCTCGTCGATGGCGAGGAGCGCCGGGTCCGGGGCCAGGCCGAACTGCGCCGCACGCGTCGCGGCCGTCGCGGGGTCGAGGGCGATGAGGGCGGCATTGTAGGGACGGGCGTCGCCGACCGCCACCACGCTGCCGATCAGCGGTGACGTGCCGATGATCGCGTTCTCGATGTTGATGGGCGACATGTTCTTGCCGGCCGCGTTGATGATCAGTTCCTTGACGCGGCCGACGATCCGTACGTAGCCGTCGTCGTCCACCGTCACCGCGTCGCCGGTGTGCAGCCACCCGTCCTCGTCGAACAGGGTCGCCGTGCGTTCGGGATCGCCTCGGTAGCATTTCATCCGGAACGGCGTACGGATGAGCAGCTCACCGCCGTCGGACACCTTCGTCTCGACAGTGGGGAAGGGGATTCCGACCGTCGCGATCCGCGCCTGCTCGGGTGGGACGCCCATCGCGAGGCCGCACTCCGACATGCCCCACACCTCGCTCACCGGCACCCCTAGCCGTCGCAGGAACGCCCACGTGTCGGGGACGATCGCGGCCGCGCCCGACAGGGCCCAGCGCATCCGGTCGAGGCCGAGGCGGGTGCGCAGCGTGGCCAGGGCCGGTTCGGTGCCCGCTGCGAAGGCTGCGGCGAGTTGCGGGTCGGCGGCCAGCATGCCCTGGACACGGACGTGGAGCTTCTCCCAGATACGGGGGACGGCGGCGAACGTCGTCGGCCTGATCTCGGCCAGCGCGGGAGCCAGTCGACTCGCGTCGGCGAGGGTGACGACCTCCACGCCGTGCAGCATGGCGAAGTACTGGTTGAGGAACCGGTCGGCAACGTGGGCGGCCGGCAGATACGACAGCGCGATGTCGTCGTTGCGCATCGGAAAGGCGCCGGCGATGTCCTCTGCCATGGCGAGCACGCCGCGGTGGGTGTGTTCGGCGGCTTTGGGCGGGCCGGTAGCGCCGGAGGTGTAGATCAGGCACAGGACGTCGTCCGCGGTGACGGCCCGCCACGTCGCCTCGAAG
The DNA here is from genome assembly GCF_040654795.1 of Streptomyces sp. NPDC050617. Lineage (NCBI taxonomy): Bacteria > Bacillati > Actinomycetota > Actinomycetes > Kitasatosporales > Streptomycetaceae > Streptomyces > Streptomyces sp. NPDC050617. The sequence continues at coordinate 16,152 of NZ_JBFAIS010000030.1, forward strand.
TCGAAGTCGGGCCGCGGGCTCAGCCGCTCCAAGTCGCCGTCTTCGACGACGAGGATCTGCTTGACCGTCCCGGCGGCCCCCTTCACCAGCTCCGTGAACTGCCGTTCGGTGACGATCACGTGGGCCCCGGCGTGGTTCAGCAGGTGGCCGATCTGCTCCACAGAGCTGGTGTTGTAGACGGAGAACGTGGGGGCGCCCAGATGGGAGGCGGCAGCCTCCGCCAGATGGAACTCGGGACGATTGGTGAGCATCAGGGCCAGGGTGTCGCCGCGCCGCACGCCCAGCGCGGCGAGGCCGCCTGCGATGCGTCGGACGTGCGTGGCGTACGCGCCCCAGGTCAGCGCCGTGTCGATGCCGTACGCGCGCAGCGCCACAGCATCGGGCCGAACGACTGCCGTGCGCTGGAACGCCTCCGGCAGGGTCCGGGGCGCTTCTGCGCCTTGCACGCGGTGCCTCCTTGCCTTCACCTGTGCGGACGGTGACGCCAGCAGAGGCGGTCAGTCGGGCGGGGTGCCGAGCACGAGGCCGTACATCTTTCCGTCGAGACCGCCGGACAGGTCGTACGAGATGAACTTGGCCTTGGTGTACTCGTCGAGCGCGCCAGGACCGCCCTCGCGGCCCAGGCCGCTCTGCTTGACGCCGCCGAACGGGTACTCGGGCGGTGCCAGATGCCAGTCGTTGATCCACACCATCCCGGATTCGAGAGCCTCGGCGACGTCGAAGGCGCGTCGCGCGTTGCTGCTCCACACCCCGGCGGACAGCCCGTACTCGCTGTCGTCGGCGAGGGCGACGGCCTCCTCGTCGGTGTCGTAGGCGAGGACCGCGACGACCGGGCCGAAGACCTCCTCCCGGGCGATCCGCATGTGCGGGTGGACGTCGGTGACGATGTTCAGCGCGCCGGCGGCAGCCCCGCGGCCTCGAACTCGCGGGCCAGTTCGAGCACCATCAGCGGCGCGTGCTCGTCCGGCTTGACGACGACCGTGTTGCCCGCGCCGAGCGCCGGGAAGACCTTCCAGACGGCCAGGGGCAGCGGGATGTTCCACGGCACGATCGCCGCGCAGACCCCGATCGCCTCGCGCCGCACTCGGCCCGAGGCGAGCACCGGGCCGACCAGAGGGCCGCCCTGCTCGAACTCATAGCGGGCCGTCAGATCAGCGAGGTACTGCATGTGCGGCAGCGCCGCGCCGAAGTGCATCGGTTCGGCGAGCCGGATCGTCGCCCCGAGCTCGCGGGCGTCCAGCTCGGCCAGTTCGACGGAGCGTTCGGCGAACCGATCGGCGACCTTGCGCAGCACCGCGGCGCGCTCGGCGGGCGGAGTCAGGTGCCATATGCCGGCCCGGTGGGCCGATGCGGCGGCGGCGACGGCCCGGTCGGCGTGAGCGACGTCGTCGCGGGCGACGGTGGCGACCAATTCCTCGGTGGCCGGGCTGCGGATCTCGAAGTGTTCGTCCGTGTCGACCCATTCCCCGCCGATGAACATGCGGAAGTGTCCGACGGCCGTGCTGCTGTTCGCCGAATGAAGGGCTGTCACCTCGCTTCCCCTGCCCGCTCCTTGGTTGCGACGAGCTTGCGGTAGAGGGGGAAGGCGGGCTTGGCGGCGGGCAGCACCTTGAGGATCTTCGCGATGGGTCCGCGGGCGCGGGCCTCCCCCTTGGCGAGGCCGAGGGCGGCGTTGTACTCGCCGCGCCAGAACCGATTGCCGTTGTCCGCGGTCATGCTCAGATGAATGTCCGCCGGCTGGTCGCTCTGCCCCTCGATGATCTCGACGCCTTCGGCGCGCATTCGCAGGGTGAGGGTGGCGGCCGGGTCGCAATACTCGATGCGCAGGGTCGCGCCGACGGCGCGCTGGCGGGGCCCGGCCTCGGGGTGGTCGGCGGCGAGGCGGAAGGCCCCGCCGATGTATCGGTAGACCTCGGCGGCGTCGGCGAAGTACGGCATGGAGCACCCTTCCGGGAGAGTGGAGGCGGCGGAGGTATGGGGGGCAGTACGCGGCCGGCGTCTCATGCCCGATCCCGCCCTCGCGGCGGGATCCGTCCTTTGCGGGGACGGCGGCCATGGCTCGCTCGGCGAGTGCGGTGATGGTCAGGCTGGGGTTGGTGCCGGGGTTGCAGGGCACGGCAGCGCCGTCGGTGACCAGGAGGTTGTGGTAGCCGAAGGCGCGGTGGCGGCTGTCGATGACGCCGGTGTCGGGGCTGGTTCCGATGACGGCACCGCCCAGGATGTGCGCGGTGAAGGGGACGTTGAACGGATCGATGGCCCAGATCTGCGGAATCGCGCCGTACTTCTCGGCGAGCCGGCGTACGAACGCGTACATGACGCGTACGTCTCGGGCAGGAAGGTGGGGTTGGGGTGGTCGGGGTCGGGCCTGCTGGTCAGCCGCACGCCGCGTCCGAGGAGGCGCCGTCGGGCGACGAACCTGAGCGCGCCGTCCTGCGTCCACATGCCACCGATGAGCATCGAACGCCTTGACCAGCCACGGGGGTTGGCGCAGCGCAGCAGGTCCACAGGGCGACGCAGCATCTCCCTCAGCAGGCCCAGCGGCCGGGGCAGCCGAGTGCCGTCGCCGCTGAGGGGGACGAACAGCAGCCCCATGGAGTCGGCGGCGCCGCCGTAGCCGACCGGTTCGAGATGCATGTCGTCGGTGACCTGCGGGCTGCCGGAGACGGCGACGCCCTTGCTGAGGTCGGCGTTCGGGTCGCGGGCGGTGAGCGCGCAGATCGACTCGGCGTTGGTGCGCACGCCCTGGCCGAGTCGCTCGCTCAGTGCGGGCAGCGAGCCGCGGTGGCGACAGGCGGCGAGCAGCCGGGCCGTGCCCACCGCACCCGCCGCGACGACCACACCGCGAGCGCGCAGCACTTGCGTGCCGCGGCGCATGGCGGCGCCGGGGCGGCAGGCGGTGACCGCGTATCCGTCCGAGCCGTCGGCGGTGCTCAGCGGGGCGATGTCGGTGACCTCGCGGTCTGGTTCGATGCGTGCGCCGCGCCGTTCGGCGAGCCATAGGTAGTTCTTGTCGAGGGTGTTTTTGGCGCAGACGCGGCAGCCGACCATGCAGCGTCCGCAGTCGGTGCAGCCGGTGCGTGCGGGGCCCTCGCCGCCGAAGTACGGGTCAGGTACGGTGACGCCCGCTGTGCCGCGGAACACGTCGATGCGGGTGGTGCGGAAGCGGTCGGGCGGCAGGCCGAGATCGTCGGCGGCGGCGCGGGCCATGGCGTCGCGCGGGGAGGCGACGGGGGTGTCGACGACGCCGAGCATCCGCTCCGCTATGGCGTAGTAGCGGTCCAGATCGACGTGTTCGCCCACCGCTATGTCGAGGTGCTCACGGAATGCCTCGCCGGCCCGGTACAGGGTCTGGGCGTAGACGAGGCTGCCGCCGCCGACCCCGGCGCCGCCGATGATCGACACGTTGCGGAAGGCGCTGACCCGCAGGATGCCACGCAGGCCGAACCGTGGCATCCAGAAGTAGCGGCGCAAGTCCCAAGTTGAGGCGGGGAGTTCGGAGGTGGGGTAGCGGTGCCCGGCCTCCAGGGCGCAGACCCGGTATCCGCGCTCGGCGAGCCGTAGGGCGGCCACGCTGCCGCCGAAGCCGGAACCGATCACGACCCAGTCGCAGTCGAAGCCGTCTTCGCGCTCTTGCCCGCTACGAGATCCCATGCGTATCCCTTGCTCGAGGCGCCCGTCGGTCTCACGCGCGGACCGTACGAACGGTCGGCGTCGAGGGAATAACAGTCTCTGTCCGTCCGAAACTCTCGTCAAGGTGGGCGGCGTGCGCTGACGGGCAGAGTCCACCTGGTTCACGGGGTGAAGAGTCAGTCGTCTGTCGGGCTCTGCTCGCCCATGGGGGGGCCTCGTGGTGTGGCCCGGAGGGGCTGACAGAGGGCGTGGGCGCCAAGCCGGTTCGCGGCGCGCGTGCGGGAGGCCGCGGATCGTTTTGCCGCGCTGCTCCCGGATCGCTCGGGCGCGTGATGAGGAGTTCCTGGCAGCGGCCGCGGCAGAGCCGAGTCGTCAGGAGGAGGCGGCCGCCTCCGCGAGGCAGGTGCGGACCGTCTCGGCGACCTTGCCGTCGGGATCGCTGAGCCGGGCGAGTGCGGTGCGGCGGATCAGGAGGCTGCCGAGGACCAGGTCCACGAAGGCGGCGCCGATCTCGTCGACGCTCTTCTCGCCCTCGGGATCGAACCACGTCCAGGCCCACTGCGCCGAACCGAACAGCAGCAAACTCTGCACCGGTACGTCCGTCTCGCGGAACACACCGGACTGGGCTCCGTCCCGCATGACGCCGCGGACGAGTTCCACGTACTCATCGCGCAGCCGGTCGCCCTCGGCGTGCATCTCCTGCCCGGCCAGGCGGACGCTCTCGCGCTGGAAGGCGACGGTGGCGTGCCGGTCGTGCACCTGGTAGCGCACGAACGCGTAGAGCAGGCCCGCCAGTTGATCGGCCGGTTTGCGCAGGCACTCAAGGATGCGCCGGGCCTCGGCCAGGCGGCGCCGCATGTACGACTCGTGGAGCACGGCGAGCAGGCGGTCCTTGGTGCCGTAGTGGTGCACGATCGTGCCCTTGGAGATGCCCAGCTCTTCGGCGATGTCACCGAAGTTCGTGCCGGCGTAGCCGGATTGGGCCACCCGCCGGGTAAAGGATTCCAGGATCTGCACCGACTTGCCCGCAGCCGGGATGCCCCTGCGCTTCGTGGCCACGTTCCCGCTCCTCTACGATCCGCCCGTGCACCCATTCCGGGGGTCGTCCAGGCTACCGCGCGAGCCGGCTGTCCGTACGGTCAAGGCCGTCCGTACGGTCGAAGGCCCGGGTGAACCGGACGCTGGTGCGGTACAGCGCGACGAGCCGGCCCGTCTCCGCCTCCCCGGCCATGACTCGCGACCGGCCCCCGACGGGTGCCGGCGCGGCGTGCGGCTCGCATGGCGCTCGGCCGGTCCGTGGCTGTCGGGTGCCCAGGACAGTTTCGGGTGTGCGCTGGCGGCGACGCCGGAGCCCGTGGCGAAGGCGAGTTCGGCGGCGGTGAAGGGCTGCGGGAGGGGCGCGACATGAACGCGGTGACGGTGCCCACTGGCTCATGCCGCGCGGTCGTGGTGGAGCCGTAGCCGCCGAGCGCGGCCGAGGTCCCCGGTGAGCGTCCCATGGCCTGCGCATGACCGTACGGGCGGTCAGTATCTTACGGCGCGATCATTGACTGTACGGTCGGTCAATTCTACGGTGATGCGCGCCACAGCCCACGACGAAGTGAGGCCGAACATGATCAAAACCCTCAGGCAGGTCGCTGCCGTCGCCGCCGCCCTCGGCGCCGTGCTCGCCGGATCCCTCAGCCCGCTCGCCCGGGCGGATACCGCCGACGAGGGCCCGCCGCTCACCCAGCCGGAGTCCGCGCTGCGCGACGCGGTGTCCTGCGACCCGTCCGTCACTCCGTCGTCCGGCAAGCAGGCCGTGCTTCTGGTACATGGCATCGGCGGTCAGCCCGAGGGCTACTGGGACTGGAACTACCAGCGCGCCCTGCCCGATGAGGGGTACGGAGTCTGCACCGTCGCCCTGCCCAGTCGCGGGGTCATCGACCCGGTGATCTCGGTCGAGTACGTGGTGTATGCGGCCCGGTACGCCTACGAGCGTTCGGGGCGCAAGATCGCGATGATCGGGCACAGCGAAGGCGGCTCGCTCGTGACCTGGGCCACGAAGTTCTGGCCCGACGTGGCCGCGCACGCCGAAGACGTCGTCTCGCTGGCCGGGGCCATGCGGGGTACCGGGCTCGGCAACACGCTGTGCGCCACGAACTGGTGCACCAAGGCGGCCTGGCGCGCCAGCCTGGACTCGCATTTCATGCGCGCCATGCAGAAGGCGCCGATGCCCGCGAACGCCTCGGTGACCTCTGTCTACACCACGGCCCTCGACGAGGCGGTGTTCCCGCAGCCCAAGGCGAGCAGGCTGCCCGGCGCGGCCAACATCGCGTTGCAGGATGTGTGTCCGGCACGGATCGCCGACCACGTCACGATCCTCAGCGACTCGGTCGGCTATGCCCTGGTCCTGGACGCGCTCAAGCACCCGGGGCCCGCCGTGCCGTCGCGTCTCCACAACAAGCTGTCGCTGTGCCTCAACCCGTTCATGCCGCGTGCGGTGCCTCCCCGTGCGACGGAGGTGGCCGAGATCGCCGCGGCTCTGGTCGACGGACTGCTGTTCGGCGGGGACAAGGTGAGCGCCGAGCCGCCACTGCCCGACTACGCTGCCGCGTACGGCGGTTGACCCGGACGTTCGGCGAGCGTCAGGCTCGCGCCGCCCCGACGTGGTCCTGCGCGGCTCGTGCGTCGTCCGACTCTGCGATCGACTGGGAGCATTCGACGTACTGGTCGGTGTTGCACTCCGGCGGCAGGGTTACGCCGCCGCCATCACCACCGCCCCTGCCGGGGAAGTTCACGCCCCGGCCTGCCCATCGGCCGGGGTGAGGTCGTGGACGGGGGAGCCGACGGTGATCGCGCCTGCCGGCGACGCTCCGTGCCGTTCGGCCGCCGTCCAGGTCGCGAAGCCGCCCATGCTGTGCCCCACGACGACGTGAGGGCCGTCGATACCGGCGTCGGCGGCGACGGCCATCACCTCCTCGGCCCGGACGCCGAGGCTGTATTCGCTTCGCCGGTCGCTGTCACCATGCCTGGACAGGCTGATCGCGGCGATGCGCCGGTCCGAGGCCGGTAGCGGGGCGATGCGGCCCCATCGCGCGTGAGCGGCGCCGCGCGCGAGGACGGCCCCCGCTCGGCCGCTGGAGACGTACGCCCGATAGCGGGCGTGCGCGCCGGCGACAGCGAGACCGTGGGGAGCGAAATCGCCCAGAGAGGGGTTGCCCTCGACCCCGAGAGCGCCCAAGCTATTCGGACGAAGAATGTCTGTAAATCCTGCACGCGGAGTCTGCGTGACAGGTTCCACGCCGGCGCACACGCCGTGGCAGGTGACCAAGGGATGACCGCACATGGATGTTGGATCGCTGGTGACACGGGCCGCCCGCCGCTTCGCGGACCGGACGGCCGTCGACGGACCGCAGGGCACGCTCACCTTCGCCGCTCTCGGCGACCGGGTGCTCAGGCTGGCGAACGGGCTGCTGGCCCTGGGCCTCGAACCGGGTGACCGGGTCCTCGACCTGCAGGGCAACAGCAACACATACGTCGAGACGGACCTGGCGATCCGGGCCGCCGGCCTGGTCCGGGTGGCGCTCAACCACCGTCTGCATGTGACCGACTGGGAGCGCATAGCAGAGGACTCGGGAGCCCGGGCTCTGCTCTACGACGCCCGCTGGGCGGAGCAGACCGGGTCCCTGCGTGCGGGCCTGCCGCACACCGTGGTGATCGGGGACGGTCCGGGCACCCCCTACGAGCAGCTCATCGCCCGCTCCTCGACCGCCGCGCTGCCCCCTGTAACCCCGGACTCGCTCTGCGGGTTGCACTACTCCAGCGGCACCACAGGGCACCCCAAGGGCGCGCAGCGCACCCACCGCAACTGGTTCGCGTCCGTGGTGAACATGACGCACGACGTGCTGGGCGGCCCGCCGGCCGCGGCCGACGCTTATGTGCACGCCGGGCCGATCACCCACACCAGCGGTCTGTTCCTGCTCCCGTTCCTGGTCGCCGGAGCCCGGCAGATCGTGCTGCCCTCCTGGGATCCGCAGGACTTCCTGGAGGCGGTCGCCGAGCGTGGCGGCACGCACAGCGCGATGGTGCCCACCATGGTCGCCCGCCTGCTGGCCGCACCGGGCGCCGACCGGCAGGCGCTGAGCGGCCTGAAGATGCTCGGGTACGCGGGCGCCCCCATGCCCGCCGAGCAACTGCGCCAGACCTACGAGGAATTGACGCCCCATCTGGTCCAGTACTACGGACTCGTCGAGGCGATCCCGCCGGTCACCCTGCTGGACGCGGCCGACCACGCGCGCGCCCTCGACGGCAGCCCGGACCTGCTGCGCAGCGCGGGTCGTGCCGCGCTCGGCGTCGAACTCGCGGTGGTCGACGACAGCGGGCAACCGGTCGCCCCGGGCGAGCTCGGCGAGGTCGTCACCCGCGGCGATCACGTGATGAGCGCCTACTGGAACGCGTCGGGCCGAGCCGACCTGGCCAAGTCGGTGGTGGACGGCCGGCTGCACACCGGCGACATCGGACGCCTCGACGAGGACGGCTACCTGTGGCTCGCCGACCGCAAGGGCGACATGATCATCTCGGGCGGCTACAACATCTACCCGCGTGAGGTGGAGGAGGTCGTCGCCCAGGTGCCCGGCGTCGCCGAGGTCGCGGTGCTCGGCCTCTCCGACGACGACTGGGGCCAGCGGGTGGTGGCCGTGGCGACGCGGCGGACCGGGGCGGACCTCACCGAGCAGGAGGTTCTCGACCACTGCCGCGCGCACCTGGCCTCGTACAAGAAGCCCAAGCAGGTGCTGCTCGTCGACGAGTTCCCGGTCAACTCCAACGGGAAGATCGCCAAGCGGGTCCTGCGCGAGCGCCTGGAGCGGGCCGGGCGCCCCGGCCGGCCCGGAAGCGGGGTGTGAGTCGTGCCGCAGCTGCGTACCGACTACGCACCGGCCGGTGCCGAACGCGCGGGCCAGTACCCCTTCACCCGCGGCATCTCTTCCGAGCCTCAGCCGTGGATCATGGGCCAGTACGCTGGTTTCGGCACCCCCGAAGAGTCCAACGCCCGCTTCCGCAAGCTCCTGGACGCCGGGGTGACCGGTTTCTCCGTGGCCATGGACCTGCCGACCCAGATGGGCATCGACTCCGACGATCCGCGCGCGGCCGGCGAGGTCGGCCGGGTGGGCGTGGCCATCGACTCCCTGGCCGACATCGAGATCCTCATGCGGGACATCCCGCTCGGTGAGATCACCCAGGTCCGCACCACCGCGAACTCCATCGGCTATGTCTGGGCCGCGATGTTCCTGGTCCTGGCCGAGAAGCAGGGCGTCGACCCGAACACCTTCGGACTGACCATCCAGAACGACATTCTCAAGGAGTTCATCGCCCGCGGCACCCAGATCTTCCCGCCCGAGCCGTCGCTCGGACTCGCCGCCGACGTGATCGAGCACTGCGTCCGGCACGTGCCGCGCTGGGTGCCGCTGACCATGAGCGGCTACCACATCCGTGAATCCGGCGCCTCGGCCGCCCAGGAGATCGCCTACACCTTCGCCAACGCCCGTGCGTACCTCGACGAATGCCTGGGACGAGGAGTGACCATCGATGAGATCGCCCCGTCCCTGATGACCTTCCTCGCCATCACCACGGACTTCCTGCCCGAGGTCGCCAAGTTCCGCGCCGCCCGCCGGGTGTGGGCCAAGCTGATGCGCGACACCTACGGCGCCGAGGACGTCCGCTCCCAGCAGTTGAAGATCTTCGCCTTCACCGCAGGCTCCTCGCTCACCGCGCAACAGCCTCTCAACAACGTGGTCCGCGCCTCCCTGGAGACCACCGCCGCCGCCCTGGCCGGGGTGCAGACCATGCACGTCTCCGCGTACGACGAGGCGCTCGGAGTCCCCACCGAGGCGGCCGCCACCCTTGCCCTGCGCACCCAGCAGGTCGTCGCCTTCGAGTCCGGCCTGACCGCCACTCTGGACCCGTTCGGCGGCTCCTACGCCGTGGAGGCTCTCACCGACGAGGCGGAACGCGAAATCGACGAGGTGAGCCGCCGGATCGAGGACCGCGGCGGCGCACTGCGCTGCATCGAGTCCGGCTGGTTCGCAACCGAACTCTCCGAAGCCGCCTATGGGTTGGCGCAGTCCATCGACAGCGGCGAGCGCACCGTCGTAGGCGTCAACACCTTCCGCAGCGAGGCCGAGCCGCTGGAGGTCTTCGGCATCGACCCCGCGGCCGAGGCCGCCCAGGCCCGCTCGGTACGTGAACTGCGCGAGCGTCGCGACGGCGCCGCGGTGCGCCGCGGCCTGGGAGCTCTGAGCGATGCCGCAGCAGCAGGCGAGAACGTCATGCCGGCCACCATCGAGGCGGTCCGCGCCTACGCCACCGTCGGCGAGATCGTCGACGTACTGCGCACGGAGTTCGGCACCTGGAAGCCGTCGTCGAACTTCTGACGGGCCCCCGGCCACGCAAGGGCGTCGTATGCGTGCGGCTTCGCCAAGGACGACCCGCGCGAGGACGGCGCGGCCCGGAGCCGCGCACCGACCGAGCAAGGACACAGACACAGGAGGAAAACCCGTGGGAAAACCGCTGTTGACCGACGAGGCGCGCGGCTGGGTCGGAAGGGAGTTCGACATGCCGCCGTTCACCGTCACCGAGAAGGACATCCGTAAGTACGAGGCCGGGCTCGGCAACACGGTTCCCGCGCATCCCGACACCGCACAGCCGCTGCTGTACACCGCGCTGGTGCGCCCGATCGCGCCAGTCGCGGAACTGGGCGCCGACGGGCTCACCGAGGACCGGCGCGCGCCCGTCGGCGAGGGCCGGGTGATGTTCGGTGGGATCGATGTCGAGCTGGTGCGCCCGCTGGTCGTGGGCGATCAGGTGCGTGGTCGGCGTCGGCTGGAGTCGCTGGAGGAGAAGCACGGGCGGCGCGGCCCGTTCGTCCTGGCCACCTGGCGCACCGAGTACGTGGACGCGTCCGGCGACCCGGTGATCCGTGAGGCGTCCACCCAGATCTTGAAGTGACACAGCGTGAAGTGAGGCCCTGCTCCATGACCACCACGTCCTCGATATCCGTCGGCACGCGGCTCCCCGCTCTCGTCCGGCAGCCCGACGCCACCCAGCTGTTCGTCTACAGCGCCGCGGCCTGGAACGCACACCGCATCCACATCCACCGCGAGCAGGCCCGAGCCGAGGGCCATCGCGACCTCGTCGTGCAGGGCTCGCTGCAGGGCGCCTGGCTCGCCGACCTCGCCGCCTCCTGGGCGGGCGAACACGGCCAGGTGCGCCGGGTGTACTTCCGTAACACCGGCACCGCGTACGTCGACGAGAAACTCACCGTCTCCGGCGAGGTCACCGCCGTGCGCACGCTGCCGGACGGGTGCACCGAGGCCGAGCTGGCGCTGCAGGTCGCCGGTCCGGACGGAGTCACCGCGAAGGGCGGCGCCACCGTCGTCCTGCCCCCCGGGGAGCGGCGGTGAGTGCTGTCATCAGCGGCGTGGGGGAGACGGACTACTCCAAGCAGAGCGGCCGTACCACCACCCATCTGGGCATGCGGGCCGCGCTGGCCGCCGCGCGCGACGCGGGCATCGACGCACACGAAATCGACGGAGTCGTCGGCTTCCCGCACTCCCTGAGCTCCGAGGACGTCGCCGCCAACCTCGGGCTGCACGCCTTGCGGCACAGCGTGACCGTCGCGATGGGCGGCGCAAGCTCGGTAGCCGCGCTGGGGCACGCCCGGCTCGCCGTCGAATGCGGGGCCGCCCGGCACGTCCTGATCCTGCGCGCGCGCAACGGCTGCTCCGGAGGCCGCGTCCACGAGCGGCCCTCGCAGCTCCCGGCCCAGCATTTCCGCACCCAACTGGAACACCCCTACGGCTGGAACACCGCCGCTCAGCGCTACGCCATGATCTGCCGCCGCTACCAGCACGAGTACGAACTGACCCGCGAACAGCTCGGCGCGGTCGCCCTCGCGGCCCGGGCGCACGCGCAGCTCAACCCGCGCGCGATGATGTACGGCCGCGAGCTGACCATGGAGCAGTACCTCGCCGGACGGATGATCGCCGACCCGTACCACCTCTTCGACTGCTGTCTGGAGACGGACGGCGCCTGCGCGGTCATCGTCTCCGCGCGGGCCCCGGCGGACGGGCCGCCGCCGGTGCGCATCCTGGGCGTCGCCGAAGGCCGCCCGCGCACCCCCGACGACCTGACCAACCGTCCGGACCCGCTGGCCATCGGCCTCGCCCCGGCCGCGGTCGCCGTCTGGGAGCGCACCGGCCTGGCGCCGGCGGACATGGACGCCGCCATGGTCTACGACTGCTTCACCTTCGAAGTCATCCACCAACTGGAGGCGGCCGGCTTCGCCCCCGAGGGCGGCGGCGGGAAGTTCGCCGCGTCCGGCGCCATCCGGCTCGGCGGCTCGCTGCCGGTGAACACGCACGGCGGGCTGCTCTCCGAGGGCCATCTGTCCGGCCTGAACCACGTCGTGGAGGCCGTGCGCCAACTGCGCGGCGGCCTCGGCGGTACGGGCCTGGGCGCGCGGCAGGTCGAGGGCGCCCGGCATGTCGCCGTCACAGGCTGGGGCGACTTGGGCGACGGCTCCTTCGCCGTCCTGGCCAACGAAAGGGGTACCGCCCGATGAGCACCCGACCGCTGCCCGACACCGCCGACCCCGAGTTCGCCCCGCACTGGGCCGGGCTGCGCGAGGGCCGCCTCCTCGTGCCGCGCTGCACCGGCTGCGGGCGGCACTCCTGGCCGCCCCGCCCAGTGTGCCCCGCCTGCCACGCGGACCACGCCGAATGGAGCGAGGTCGCCGCCCGCGGCGCCGTCTACTCCTGGACACTCGTCGGCCACCGCACCCTGCCCGGCTTCGAGCCGCCCTACGCCGTGGTGTTGGTGGAGACCGATACGGGCGTGCGCCTGCTCGGCGGCTTCACCGCGGACCGTGGCGAACTGCGCATCGGCCTGCCGGTGACCGCTGTCTATCAGCGGGCGGACGACGTGGGAACGACGCTCCTGGCCTGGGCCCCCGCAGAAAGGACCACACACGCATGACCGTCCGCATCCCCGCTTTCGCGCACGACGACGGCGACATCCGCCGCGCCCTGCGCGACATGCTCGACTCCTGTTCCACACCCGAGGAGGTGCGCACCGCCGAGAGCGCCGGCACCCGCCACGATCCAGCTCTGTGGACCCAGCTGACCGAGGGGGCCTGGACCTCCCTGGCGGTGAGCGAGGAGCGCGGCGGCGTCGGCGGCACCGCCGCCGACCTGCACCTCGTCCTCTACGAGTTCGGGCGGGCCGCGGCACCCGCGCCGGTGCGCAGCGCCGCCGTGGGAACCGCCCTCTTCCTGGACCGCGCCTTCCCCGACTCCACGCGCGCCACTGAACTGGCCCGTGCGGTGAGCACGGGCGAGATCTTGGTCCCCGCCGTGGACGAGAACAGCAGCCCGGCGCCCGTATACGACGCCGCTGCCGGGACGGTGACCGGCCGCATCCCCCTGGTGCGGGACGCGGCCGCCGCCACCGGCTTCCTGGTGTGCGCCGCCGACGGCACCTGGCTCACCGTCCGCGCCGCCGACGCGAAGATCCGCCATCAGCCGAGCCTCGGCGAGGACAACCAGTACGCCCTCACCCTCACCGCCGCCCCCGCCGAGCCGATCGGCACCGCCCCGGAGGCATCGCGCACCTGGCGCACCCTGCGCTGGTTCGCCGAGGCGTGCTGGATCACCGGGCTGGCCTCACGGGCCCTCGACACAGCCGTGGCGCACGCCGGCGAGCGCGCCCAGTTCGGCCGGCCCATCGGCACCTTCCAGGCCGTCCAGCACCTGCTCGCCGACTGCGCGATCGGCCTCCAGGCCACCACCGACCTGTGCCGCGCCACGGCCCTGGCCGTGGACGCGCACGGCGCGGCCGGCGCCGAGGCGCACGCGAGCGCCGCCGAAGCACTGGAGGCCGTCCGACTCCACGCCCGCACCGTCACCCGCAACACCCATCAAGTCCTGGGCGGTGCGGGCTACGTACAGGAACACGACCTGCAGCTGTACACCCGGCGCATCCGCTCGGCCCTGCTGTGGGGCGCGGACAGCGAGGAACTGTGCGAACTCGTCCTGGCCCACCGCCACCCGACCAATCCGGAGGAGAACGCCGCATGAGCCTGGCCGTCTACGGCGAGCAGGACGAGCAGCTGCGCCGCGAGGTGCGCGCCTTCCTGGTCGAGACCTGGGACGAGGAACGTCAGCTGGCCGCCCTCGTCGAGCAGCACCACCACCAGGACCACATCCCGCAGGAGTGGGAGCGGGAGTTCTGGCGCGAGTTGGGCAGGCGCGGCTGGCTCGGCCTCGCCATCCCTCCCGAGTACGGCGGGAGCGGCGGCACCGCGCTGCAACGGCACCTGCTCACCGAGGAGATGAGCTACATCGGTGCGCCCTACCCGCGCGCCGCCACCTCCATCGTCGCGCCCGCCCTCCTTGAGCACGCGGACGAGGAACTGAAGCAGCGCTTCCTGCCCCTCATCGCCCGCGGCGAGATCAACTTCTGCCTCGGCTACAGCGAGCCGGAGGCCGGCACCGACCTGGCCTCTCTCAAGATGCGCGCCCGTCGCGAGGGCGACCATTACATCGTCAACGGCATGAAGCTGTTCACCAGCCGCGCGCACCGCTGTGACTACGTCTACCTGGCCGTGCGCACCGATGCCTCGGGGACGAAGCACGAGGGCATCACGCTGCTCATCGTCGACCTGGCGGACGTGGTGATCGAGCCGCTGCCCACCATGGACGGCCGCACCAACATCACCTACTACGACGAGGTGCGCGTGCCCGTCGCCCACCGGATCGGCGAGGAGGGCCAAGGCTGGACGTACCTGAGCGGCGCGCTCGGCCTGGAGCGCATCGGAGTCTTCCCTGTCGGCCACATCCGCCGTTGCCTGGAGGAGGTCGTCAAGCTGGCCCGACGCCCCCGCCCGGACGGCCGTGTCCCGTTCGACTCGCCCGCCGTCCGTCAGGAACTGGCCTGCTCCCAAGTGGAGTTCGCCGCGATCCAGGCCATGGTCGAAGGCGCGCTCACCCGCGCCGTCGTCGACGACGACCTGCCCGGCTTTGCGGCGGCGCAGGTCAAGACCGCCGTCACCGAGTACAAGCAGCGCCTGGTCGACCTGGCCGGCACCCTGCTCGGCCCCTACGGGCAGCTGATGCCCGGTGCTGTCGACGCCCCGCTGGAGGGAATGGTGCCCCAGCTGTGGGCGGACGCCATCGTCCACACCTTCGGCGCCGGCACCAACGAGATCCAGCGCGACATGATCGCGCAGCGCGGGCTCGGTATGCCCCGCAAGAGCCGCTGACCCCGTCGACCACCCCTGCGAGGAACCTTCCCATGACCACTGCCGACGCGCCGCTGTCCGGCGTCACCGTGCTCGACCTCAGCCACGTCTACGCGGGCCCGTACGCCACCCTGATGCTGGCGCAGGCCGGGGCGCGGATCGTCAAGATCGAGCCGCCGACCGGTGAGCACCTGCGCCGCCGCGGCGCCGTCCCGGGCCCGCGCTACGCCTTCGCGATGCTCAACTCGGGCAAGGAGTCCCTCGCCCTCGACCTCAAGAGCGCCGAAGGAATCGCGCTGTTCAAGCGCCTGGTGGTCGCGGCCGACGTGCTCGTGGAGAACTTCACTCCCGGCGTCATGGACCGGCTCGGCATCGGCTGGGACACCCTCAAGGAGATCAACCCCCGCCTGGTGTACGCCCAGTCCTCCGGCTACGGCACCACCGGCCCTTACGCCGCGTATCCGGCGATGGACCTGACCGTGCAGGCGATGGCCGGTGTGGTCTCGGCCACCGGGTACCCCGGCTCCGACCCGGTCAAGTCCGGCGCGGCGGTCTGCGACTTCTCCGCCGGGATCAACCTCTACGGCGCGATCGCCACGGCCCTGTTCCGGCGCGAGCGCACCGGGCGGGGCGGCCGCGTCGAGGTCTCGATGATGGAGTCCGTGTTCCCGATGCTGATGTCGTCGCTCAGCTCGCACTACTCCACCGGTGAGGAAGTGGAGCGTGTCGGCAACCAGCACCCCGGCCTGTCGGTCGCCCCCTACAGCGTCTTCGCCACGAAGGACGGCCATGTCGCGATCGCCTGCGAGGGAGACCACCACTGGCGCGCGCTGGCCGTCCTGATGGGCCGCCCCGAGCTCGGCGAAGACGAGCGCTACGCGGGGGTCAAGGCCCGCGTGGCCCGTCGCGAGGAGGTCGACGAACTGGTCGCCGAGTGGACCGGAGCCCTGACCAAGGAGGAGGCGTTCGAGCGGCTGCGGGCCGCGAAGGTGCCCTCGGCCCCGGTGCGTACGGTCGCCGAGGTCGCGTCCGACCCGCACCTGGCCGCGCGCGGCTACCTCTACCCGCAGGACCACCCCGAGCTCGGCCCGATCACCGCCATGGGCTCGCCGATCACCTTCGAGGTCGCGGACCGCCCCGCCCGTTCCGCCCGCCCTCTGCACGCCGATGCGGAGGACCTGCTGCGCGACCTGCTGGCGGTCGGCGTCGAGGAGTACGCACAGCTCGCCGCGTCCGGGGCGTTCGGACCCCAGCCGAATGCCGCACGCTGAGCAGGCGTCGCCCGCGTGGCCGTGCGGCGGCGGGCGGGACCGCCGTCTGGTCGCACCCGAACCGCGCGCTTCGCGGAACCCTTTACAGACGATTCTCGTCTGCATTAACGTGCGGACACATCCACAACTCCCCACCCCACCAAGAGCGGAAGGAAAGTGCCATGGGCTCTCTTGAAGGCAAAGTGGCGGTCGTAACCGGCGGCGGTCGAGGTATCGGCGCGTCGATCGTGCGACGCTTCGCGGCCGAGGGCGCGGCGGTGGTCGTCAACGACCTGGGCGCCACCGCCGACGGCCAAGGCGGCGACGTGGCACCCGCGGACCAGGTCGTCAAGGAGGTCGTGGCGGCCGGCGGCCGGGCGATCGCCGACGGTGGCGACGTCGCCGACACCGCCACCGGACAGCGGCTGATCGACACCGCCGTCTCCGCGTTCGGCAAGCTCGACATCCTGGTCAACGTCGCGGGCATCCTGCGCGACCGCATGATCTTCAACCTCAGCGAGGAGGACTGGGACGCGGTGATCCGCGTCCATCTCAAGGGCCACTACTCCACGGTGCGACCCGCCGCGCAGTACTTCCGCGAGCAGCGCAACCCCGACGCCAACTACCGCATCATCAACTTCTCCTCCGTCTCCGGCCTCGACGGCTCCCCGGGCCAGCCGAACTACGCGGCCGCCAAGATGGGCGTCATCGGCCTCACGTACTCCCTCGCCCAGAGCCTGGCGAAATACGGCGTAACCGCGAACTCGATCGCCCCGGCAGCCGCCACCCGGCTCACCGGCACCGTCCCCGAGGGGAAGCGCGCCAACGTCCGCGACGAGGACGACCCGCGCCGCTCGCCCGACAACATCGCGCCGCTCGCCCTCTACCTCGCCTCCGACCGCTCCCGCTGGCTGACCGGCCGTACGCTGCGCGCCTCCGGTTACGACGTCGGGCTGTACAACAACCCCGAAGTCGTCCGTCAGCTCAGCTCCACCGGCCCGTGGGACCAGGAACGGCTCGCCGATCTGATCGAGGGCAACTTCCGCTCCGTCGCCGACGGACTGCCGCCGAGCGTCTTCGCGCGCCAGCTCGGCCGCAACTGAGCAGGGGGGCGCCGGCCGCCGCTTGCCAGAGCCACGCACCGAGGGCCCAGCGGACCGGCCGCCCGCGACGACCCGCAACGCCAGGCGAGCAGCGGCGGACTCCGACCGCGACCCCGACCCGCGTCATCCCGCGAACGGCCCCGGCCAGGAGCGATTTTCCCCTTAGAGCCGCTGGTACCCGCATCCCCTTGGATGAGGAGGCACGATGCCGCACGTCCTGCAAGGCCTTCAAGCAGTCGACCTGACCGAGCGCACCGCAGGTCCGCTCGTCGGCATGTTCCTCGCCGACTTCGGTGCCGACGTGGTGAAAGTGGAGCGGCCAGGCGGTGATCCGGCCCGCAGCGACCCCGGATTCGCCGTGTGGAACCGGG
The DNA here is from genome assembly GCF_040654795.1 of Streptomyces sp. NPDC050617. Taxonomy (NCBI): domain Bacteria; kingdom Bacillati; phylum Actinomycetota; class Actinomycetes; order Kitasatosporales; family Streptomycetaceae; genus Streptomyces; species Streptomyces sp. NPDC050617. The sequence continues at coordinate 33,784 of NZ_JBFAIS010000030.1, forward strand.
GCAAGAAAAGCGTCGTCGTCGACGCGGCCGACCCCAAACGGCGCGATTGGCTGCGCAGGCTGGTGGAGGGCGCCGACATCTGCCTGGTCAAGGACGAAGCAGCACTGGCCGGGTTCGGCCTCGACGCCGAGTCCCTGCGCCGGGCCAACCCCCGTCTGGTTCTGGTCTCCATACCCCCGTACGCCGCGTCGGGCGCCCCTTGGCTCGGTGGCGAGGAGTCGCACGGGCTGCTCGGGGCGGCCTCCGGGATGGCATGCCGCCAGGCGTCCCTCGACGGTGGCCCCGTCGAGTGGGTGATGCCTCAGTACTTGTACGTGCAAGGGGTGTGGGCGACCGCCTGCACGGTCGCCGCGCTGCTGGAGCGGGAGAGCTCCGGGCGCGGCCAGCAGACCACCGTCACCGGCCTGAACGCGGTGGCGACCGCGGCGGTGAGCATGTACACCGTCACCGCCGACAGCGTCGACCCGGACACCGCTGTGGGACTCGGCGGCCGCCACCCCACCTACACCCGCCACCTCGCGGGCGACGGCAAGTGGCTCGGCTGCGGCGGCCTCGGCGTCAAGTTCGAGACGAAGGTCCTCCAGGCCCTCGGTCTCAGCGGGATGCTCGACGAGCCACGCATGGGCGGCAGTGTCGCCGGGCTGCTCGACCCGGCCAACATCGACTGGGCCACCGCCCGCATCAAGGAAGCCTTCCTCACCCGCGACCGCGACCACTGGCTGCGCGTACTCACCGAACTCGGCATCCCCTGCGGCCCGTTGCAGGACTCCCAGGAATGGCTGGACCACCCGCAGCCGCAGGCGATCGGGCTGCGCACCGAGGTACAGGACCCCGAGCGCGGCACCGTCACGATGCCAGGTGTGCCGCTCACCCTGACCCGCACCCCGGGCCGGGTGACAGGAGCCGCCCCCGAGCTCGGAGCACACGACGCGGAAGCGGACAGCCTGCCGCGGCCCAGGCCCGAGGACGCACCGGGCGCACCGGCGCGCCTGGCCGCCGGCCCGCTGGCCGGTTACCGCATCGCCGACCTGGGCACCTTCGTCGCCGCCCCCTTCGCCGGGCACCTGCTCGCCGAACTCGGCGCCGACGTGGTGAAGGTCGAGCCCGTCGACGGAGACCCCTTCCGCGCCCCCGGCTACACGTACAACCGCGGCATGCGCAGCCTCGCCCTCGACCTCCAGTCGCCGGACGGTCAGGAGACCTTCCACCGGCTCGCCGCGACCTGCGACGCCGTCCTGCACGCGCTACGTCCGGGTGTCAGCCACAAGCTGCGCCTGGACCACACCTCACTGACGGCCGCCGCCCCCAGCCTGGTCACGGTCTCCCTCTCCGGGTACGGCGAAGGAGGGCCACTGGGCGAACTGCCCGGCGTGGACATGGTGATCCAGGCGATGGCAGGAATGATGAGCCGTCAGGGCGGCGACGGTGAGCCCGTCTCCAACACACTCGCCATCATCGACACCACCAGCGCCGCCATGGGCGCCCTCACCGTCATCCTCGGTCTGTACCACCGCGCGCGCACCGGCGAGGGACAGCGTGCCTGGTACTCCCTTGTCGGCACCGCCACCTACCTGCAGAGCGACGCCGTGGTCCGCTACGCCGGCCGCCCCGCCCCGGAGGCCGGGAGCACCGACCACCGCGGCCACCACCCCCTCGACGGCCTGTGCCGCACCACCGACGGCTGGATCCGGATCGCCGCCGCGGACCCCGCCTCCGTCACCGGCCAACAGCTCACCGAGGCCGGAATCCCCCTGAGCCGCGGCGCGTTCGCAGCCGACCCGGCCGCTGCGGTCCGGCAGGCACTGGCCCAGCTGAACAGCGAGCAGGCCGTTGACGCCCTCGCCGCCGCGGACATCCCCGCCGTCCGAGCCCGGAAGATCACCGAGGTGCTGCGCGACGAAGACCTGCTGCGTGAGGAATTCGTCCACGTACGCCCCTGCGAGGACGGCCCCGCGATCATCGCCCCCGGCCGGTACGCCACCTTCAGCCGCACCCAACGCACCGGACCCCTGCAGGCCCCCGGGCCCGGGGAGCACAGCCGCGCCGTGCTGGCCTCGGCAGGGCTCGCGGCGGAGCGCGTGACCGAGCTGCTGGAGGAGGGGGTCGTCCGCGAAGGCGGCCCCATGCCCCAACGTCTGGCGCCCCTGTACCGCTGAGTCGCCCCAGCATCCCGCTCCCGGCCGTCGCCGAGCCGGCACCCAGCCCTCACCCAGGCAGAAAGCGAGCCCCCCACCCATGTCCCTCAATCTGGCCGCGGTCGGACAGAGCGTCGATGCCGGCACCTTCAGCTGGGACTCGTCCGACGCCATCCGCTACGCCCTCGGCGTCGGTGCCGGGGCCGAGGATCCCACCGCGGAGCTGGCATTCACCACCGAGAACACCGAAGGCATCACACAGCAGGTGCTGCCCACCTTCGGCGTGGTGCTCGGCGCCCGCGAACGCCGGCCACGGCTAGGCGACTTCAGCGGCACCCGGATGCTCCACGCCGAGCAGTCCCTGGAGCTGTTCGGCCCGCTGCCGGTCTCCGGCACCGCCCGCACCACCGCGACGATCCTCGGCTTCGACGACAAAGGCGACGACGCCCTGGCGCACATGGAGCTGGCCCTCACCGACGCGTCGACCGGAGAGAAGTTCGCCGTCTCCCGCAGCACCGTCTTCGTACGCGGGGAGGGCGGATTCGGCGGCGAGCGCGGCTCCAGCCCGGCCTGGCCGCGGCCCGAGCGGCCCGCCGACCACACCGTCGCCTACCGCACCCGCACCGACCAGGCGCTCCTGTACCGCCTGAGCGGCGACCGCAACCCCCTGCACTCCGACCCCGGCTTCGCCGCCCGGGCCGGCTTCGCGCGGCCCATCCTGCACGGCCTGTGCACCTACGGATTCACCGGACGGGCTCTGCTGCACAAGGCATGCGGCGGCGACGTGGCCCGCTTCGGCCGTATCACCGCACGCTTCGCCTCCCCGGTGACGCCCGGCGAGAAGCTGACCGTCCACATCTGGCGGGACGATGCTCCGGAAGCCGCCGAGGCGGAGGGCATCGAGACATTCCGCTTCCGGACCCGGGCCGGTCACCGCGTCGTCCTGGACCGGGGCACCTTCACCACCAGGAAGGCATGATGAACACCACCACCGGCGCGGTGAAGCCGTTCGCCCACGCACCCGAGCCCACCCCGGAAACCCTCCCGTTCTGGGAGGGCGCCCGTGCCGGCGAGCTGCGCATCCAGCGCTGTCGCAGCTGCACGCGACACTACTTCGACCCGCGCCCGCACTGCCGTCACTGTGCCTCCGCCGACACCGAGTGGACCCGCGTCAGCGGCCGCGCCCGGCTGGTCTCATACATCATCAACCATCGACCCGCGCCCGGCTTCCGGGACTACTCGCCCGTCATCGCGATGGTGCAGCTCGACGAGGGCCCGACCCTGATGTCCAACATCGTGGGCGTCGAACCGCTCCCGGAGAACCTCCCCCTCGATATGCCGCTCGAAGTCCGCTTCGAGGAGCGGGGCGAGACGGTCCTTCCGGTCTTCGCGCCGGCCGCGCCCGCCACCAGCACCGACGAGCCGAACGCCGTCGCCGTTACCTCCGGCAGCGAGGAGACCAGGCAGGTGACCGCATGACGACCACCACGAACACGCCGCCGCGCGGCATGCACGGCGGCACGGTCGCCGTCGCCGGCGCCGCCGAGACCACCGAGATCGGCAAGCGTCCTGACATCTCCGTCCTCGGCCTGCACATCGAGGCCGCTCGCAACGCCCTGGCCGACGCGGGGCTGGGCCCCGCCGACGTCGACGGGGTCGCCACCGCGGGCCCCAGCCCCATCGATGTCGCCCACCATGCAGGGGTCACCCCCCGCTGGCTGGACGGCACCGCGGTGGGCGGCTGCAGCTTCCTGAGCCACGTCCGGCACGCCGCGGCCGCTATCACGGCCGGGGCCGCAGAGGTCGTCCTCATCACGCACGGTGAGTCGGGCCGCTCCCAGGTCGGCCTCCCCGGCCGGGCCCGCTCCGCATCCTCCCCGCCCGGGCAGTTCGAATGGCCCTACGGTGCCATCGCCCCGTACATGAAGTTCACCGTGCCCGCCCTGCGCTTCCTGCACGAGCGCGGAATGGGCCGCGAGGACCTCGCCCAGGTCGTCGTCGCCCAGCGCGAATGGGCGGCGAAGAACCCGCAGGCGTTGCGCCAGGAGCTGGTCGGCGTGGAGGACGTGCTGGCCGCGCCGATGATCGCGTACCCGTTCTCCAAGGACATGTGCTGCCCGGTCACCGACGGCGGCGGCGCTCTGGTACTCACCAGTGCGGAGCGCGCCGCCGACCTGCGCCGTCCGCCGGTGTACCTGCTGGGCTCCGGGGAGTCCGCCGAGTCGACGCTGGTCTCCCAGATGTCCGACCCGGGTTCCTTCGGCGCCTCCCGCCGCGCGAGCGCCGAGGCGTTCGCCACTGCCGGGCTGCGCCATGGCGACATCGACCACCTGATGATCTACGACGCCTTCGCTCATCTGCCCTTGTACGGCCTGGAGGACACGGGGTTCGTGGGGCACGGAGAGTCAGGCGCCTTCATCGCAGACGGCCACACCCGCCCAGGCGGCGGGCTGCCGATGAACACCAACGGCGGCGGCCTGAACTACACGCACACCGGTATGTACGGCATGTTCGCCATGCAGGAGTCGATCCGACAGCTGAGGGGCGAGGCGGACGCCCAGGTGCCCGGCGTGCGCACCGGCTTCGTGCACGGCTACGGGCTGTTCTTCTCCGCCGCTACGAGCCTCGTCTTCGCCAACGAACGGCACTGAGCGGAAACTCCAGATGGGACGCGGTAACACGTGACGTCCCAAGCGTCGGCCGGCCTGGCCGGCCCGCCGAGGCGGGGCCGAGCGCGTCGCGCTCGGCGAGTGCCCCTGAGGACAAGGGCGGACAGATCGACCGGATGGACACCGGCCAGAGCACCGCCTCCGCTGCGTGACAGAATGAGACGCATGACGTCCACATCACGTGCCAGGCCCGGGCGGCCGGTTGATCCGGACATCGAACCGCGCGTGATCAAGGCGACACTCGAGGTCTACGGCGTGGTCGGCTGGGACGGGTTCACCATCGACGCGGTGGCCCGTCAGTCGCGGGTCGGCAAAGCAGCTATCTATCGCCGTTGGGCCAGCAAGCAGGACCTGATCGCCGCCGCGATCCTTTCGCTGAAGGCGCCCGAGCCCGTGGAAGTCACCGGCCACCTCCGAGACGACCTGACGGGAATCGCGCACCGCGTCGCCAGGCGGTACCTGGGGCCGCACGGGTTGGCGCACATGCGGGCCATGGTGGAGGCGAAGGTCTATCCCGAGGTGCTGGGAGAGGCGCTGGAGCACATTCGCCGGGGTGCGATCGCGAGCGGCCGCAGGACCGTCCTGGCCGCGATCGAGGGCGGCGAACTGCCTCCCGGTACCTCACCGTCCCTGGTGATGGACGGCCTGGCCGGCACCATCATGCACCACGTCCTCATGGTGCCGAACTCCAAGCTCGCAGAGCTCGCGGACGATCCGTCGAAGTTCATCGAGCAAGCCGTCGACTTCGTGCTGGCGGGTGTCGGCTGGTCCGGGCCCGAGCCCGTGTGAACGGTCGGCCACAGCGAACTTCCTTACGCCGGATGTGCTCGGGCTGACATTCCGTGGCTCGGCCGAGGGCCGGTTGCGGAATGCACGACGCCTCGGCCGCCGGTAGTCGGATGCGGTGTCACGTTGCGGCGGGCGCCGTGACGACGCCGAGCTGGGTGAGCTCGTGGAGGCCCCAGGGACCGTTCTCGACACCGAGGCCGCTCCACTTGGCGCCGGCGAAGGGGAGGTCGGGGCGTAGGCCGACGGCGTGGGCGTTGACCGCGGCTTGGCCGGCGTCGAGGCGGCGGGCGATGACGGTGGCCTGCTCGACGTCGGTGCCCCAGACGGACGACGTCAGACCGTACTCCGAGTCGTTCGCCATGGCCACGGCATCATCGATGTTCCGGTAGGGGAGCACCGGCAGGGCCGGGCCGAACTGCTCCTCGCTCACGATCCGGGCTGCTGCGGGGACGTCGGTGAGGATGGTGGGGGAAAAGAAGTAGCCAGGGCGGTCGATGCGAGAACCGCCTGCCGCGGCCTTGGCTCCGCGGGCGATGGCGTCGCCGACCAGTTCCTCTACCCGGTGCAGCTGCGGTTCGTTGTTGATCGCGCCGAGCCGCGCACCGGGCTTGGAGCCGTCGTCCGGCTGTATGGACCTGGCGATCTCGGCGAGGGCGTCCACCAGGCGGGGCTGGATGCTCTCGTGCGCGTAGACCCGCTTGACGGCCACGCAGATCTGGCCGTTGTTGCGGAAGGCGCTCCAGAACAGCTGCTCGGCGATGGCCTCCGGGTCGGCATCGGGCAGGATGATCGCCGGGTCGTTGCCGCCGAGTTCAAGGGTGATCCGCTTGAGGTCGTCGGCCGCCGCGGCGGCGACCTTCTTGCCAGTGGCGGTGGAGCCGGTGAAGCTCACCTTCCGGGCCAGCGGATGCCCGGTGAGCAGATTGCCCAGCGGATCGGGGCCGGTGACGACGGTGAACACACCGACGGGGAAGACCTCCTGGAGGACCTCGCCCATGGCGAGGGTGGCCAGCGGGGTGAAGGGGGAGGGCTTGAGCACCATGGTGTTGCCCGCCCGCAGGGCCGGCGCGATCTTCCACATGGCCAGCAGGAGCGGATAGTTCCACGGAGTGATGGCGGCTACCACCCCCAGCGGGCGGCGGGTCACCTCCACTCGGCGATCCGCGCCGGGGGCCGGGATGTACTCCGGTTCGATCTCCAGATCGGCGTAGTAGCGCAGCCACCGGACCGAGCCGTCCACCTCGGAAGCCGCCTCGGCGAGAGGCTTGCCCTGCTCGGCGGTGAGCACCGCGGCCACCCGGTCCTTCTCCGCCAGCAGCGCATCAGCGGCCGCTCGCAGGGTCGCGCGGCGGACTTCCTCGTCCCGGCTCCAGCTGCCGGCGAAGGCGCGGTGGGCGGTATTCATCGCCGCATCCAACTGCTCCGGGGAGCAGGCGGGAGCCGTGGCGAAGACCTCCCCGGTGGCAGGGTTGATCACGCCGAACGTGTTCTCCGACGGGTCTGGCATGCGTGTACCTCCGTTGTTCACCACGTGACAGGGAGCCCGGTGAGGCCATTGATGGGCGCATAGGTCTTGTACGGGAGGCTTTCGGCCTCCGTCGCGAGTCGAAGGCCGGGCATACGCCGGAACAGCGTCTCAAAGATGATGTCCAGCTCCAGGCGGGCGAGCGGCTGGCCCATGCACTGGTGGATGCCGAAGCCGAAAGCCAGGTGGTCGCGCGGAGCGCGGTGGATGTCGAAGACGTCCGGATTCGGGTAGTGGGCGTCGTCGCGGTTGGCGGAGAAGTTGAGCGGGATGATCGCCTCACCCTTGGGGATGACCTGCCCGGCGACCTCGATGTCCTCCTTGGCGACCCGTACGACGATGAGATGCACGATGGTCAGGAAGCGCAGCAGTTCCTCGATCGCTCCTGCGCGCAGCCCGGGCTCGGCCCTCATCTCGGTCAGCTGGTCCGGGTGTTGCAGCAGGATGGCCGTGCCCAGGGCGGTCATGTTGGCGGTGGTCTCGTGACCGGCGACCAGCAGGGTGACCCCTGAATTGATCATGGACTCTCGGGAGATCGTCCCGTCCTTGACCGCCTTGGCCATGTCGCCCAGCATGTCCTCGCCCGGGTCGTCCGTCGCCAGCCGCTCGTCGCTGAGCTTCGCGATGTACCGCACCATCTCGGTGCGCGCCGCTGCGGCCCGCTCCTCGGCGTCCGGGACGTTCGGCCTGCCACGCGCCAGCAGGTCCTCGGATGCCTTGTTGAAGAAGGCCTGGTCCTCCGCAGGGACGCCGAGCAGCCAGCTGAGCACGGTGGAGGGGATGGGCAGGGCGAGGTGCTCCACCAGATCGACCGGGCGCTCCTCGCGGCCCAGCAACTCGTCGATCGTCTCATCGACGAGTTCCTGGATGCGCGGGCGCATCGCGTGCACCCGCTTCACGGCGAAATGCTTGCCCAGCATCCGGCGGAAGACGGTGTGGTACGGGGGGTCCGAGCGGAGGAAGGACTGATCCTTGCCGGTCAATCGAGGCGCGCCGAGGAGGGAGTAGCCAGGGGCGGATGCGTCGGAGCTCACGCGCGGGTCGGCGAGCAGTTCGCGGACGTCCTCGTAGCGGGTGACCAGCCAGCCCGGCAGGCCGTCCACGAGCTCGACCCGACGGATCGGCGCGTTCTCGCGCAGCCAGCCGTAGGCGGCGGGCGGGTCGACCGCCGGGCGGGGCCAGGGGAACGGGCGCTGGAGCTCGGCGGGCTCGGGGGCGCCGGCAGTGGTGGTGGGCGGCGTCATCGGTTCCTCCGAAGGGTTCGAGACGGAAACGGATGGGACGTAAAGGAGCTCAGGCGTCGAGCAGTGGGCGGTAGTGGCGCATTCTGCGTGCGCTGTTCCAGCCGAGGGCGCCGATCGGCTTGCCGCCGCTGCGGTACACGGCGACGAAGCGGCCGTCCTCCGGGCTTCCCTCGGCGATCTCGATGTCCTCGCCCTCCAGCAGTCCGTAGCCCTGGATTTTGATGTCGTACTGATCGGTCCAGAAATACGGGACCGGGCTGAACGGCTGCTCGGCGCCGAGCATGTTGCGGGCCGCTGCCCGGCCCTGCTCGGTGGCGTTGGTGCGGTGCTCGATCCGCAGCCGGCGGCCGTAGCCCGGATGCTGCCAGGCGGCGACGTCGCCGGCCGCGTAGATGCCGGGGGCTGCCCGGCAGTACTGATCGCAGACCAGTGCGCCTCGGTCCAGCTCCAGGCCGGAGCCGGCCAGCCAGTCGGTGGCGGGGACCGAGCCGACGGCGACCAGGACGCAGTCGGCGGGGAGAGCGGTGCCGTCGTCGAGTTCGACGGCGGTGACCCGGCCGTCGACACCGATGAGGTCGCGTACTCCGGTGCCCAGGTGGAGTTCGGTGCCGTTGGCCCGGTGCACCCGAGTCATCAATGCGCCGAAGCGCTCACCCAGTTGCCGCATCAGTGGGACTGGGGCGGGGTCCACCAGCGTGACGTCCAGGCCCAGTTTCCGTGCGGTGGCGGCGACTTCGGAGCCGATCAGCCCGGCGCCCACCACGACGAGCCTGGAGCCGGTGTCGAAGGCGGTGCGCAGCGCGCGGGCGTCGGCCTCGGTGCGGAGGGCGTGTACGCCCGCCAGGTCGGTGCCGAAGGGCAGAGGGCGGGCGCTGACACCGGTGGCGATGATGAGGCCGTCGTAGGCCAGTCGCCGTCCGCTGTCCAGCGTGACGGTGCGTCCGGCGGGGTCCAGGGCGGTGGCGCTGCGTCCGCCGATCCAGGCGACGCCCAGGGCGTCGATGTCCTCGGGGCGGCGCAGAGCCGTGCGCTCGATCTCCCACTGACCGGCCAGTACCTGCTTGGACAGCGGTGGCCGGTCGTAGGGGAGTCCGGACTCTGCGGAGACCAGGGTGATCTCGCCGGTGAAGCCGTCCTGGCGGAGGGTCTCGATGGCGCTGACCGCAGCGGCTCCGCCGCCGACGACGACTATGTGCTGCACGTTCGTCTCCTCAGATGACGAGGACGGGCTTGATGGTCTCGCCGTTGTCGCTGTCCCGTTCGGCGTCGTTGATCGCGTCGAATGCGTAGGGGCGGATCATTCGGTCGAAGGGGAAGCGGCCCTGTTGCCAGTGTTCGATCAGCTGCGGGATGAAGGTCTGCGGCACCGCATTGCCCTCCAGCAGGAAGGTCACGGTGCGACCGGCCAGCAGCGGAGGCGGCAACTGGAGCAGCGCATCGGTGCCGGCGGCCAGGCCGAGCGCTCCGCGCCGGCCCAGAGCCTCCACGGCGGAACGCATCACGGAGGGGACGCCAGTGGTGTCGAAGGCGTGGTCGAGTCCGCCTCCAGCGATCTCCCGCAGTTGGGCGACCAGGTCGGGGTCGGCGCCGTCCAGAGCGTGCGTGGCGCCGAGTTCGAGCGCGAGCTCGCGACGCTCGGCGTGCAGATCCACGGCTACGATCCGGGCGGCTCCGGCCATGCGGGCCGCCAGGACAGCGGAGAGACCGACGGCGCCTGAGCCGAAGACCGCCACCGAGGCCCCGGCGGTGACGCCCAGGCCGATCAGGATGCTGCCGGCGCCGGTCTGCACCCCGCAGCCGAGCGGTGCGAGCACGTCCAGCGGCAGATCCGGGTCGACCCTGACCACGCTGCGCTCGGTGGCGACGCAGTGGTGGGCGAATGAGGACTGTGCGAACCAGCGGGAGCTCAACTCGGTGCCGTCCGATGCCACCGCTCCGGTGGAGCCGTCCACCCGGCGACCGGTGAGGTTGCGCTCGCGGAATTCCGCGCAATAGGAGGGGGCGCCGGCCAGGCACTGGCGGCACCAGCCGCAGCTGTCGAAGCTGAGCACGACATGGTCGCCGGGGCGGACACGGGTGACTCCGGACCCGATGGACTCCACGACTCCGGCACCCTCGTGGCCGAGGACCGCGGGCAGCAGCGCGGCCCCGGCCGGGCGCGGGCGGCGGCCACCGAGGTCGGTGTGGCACATCCCGGCCGCGGCCACCCGTACCAGAACCTCCCTGGGGCCCGGCTCGGCGAGGTCGACCTCCTCCAGGGAGAAGGGGACGGCACTGGATCGCAGGACGGCGGCCCGGGTTCTCATGCCGTGTCCGCGGAGAAGATCGCGCGGCCGGGGCAGACCCTGACGGACTCGCGTACGCCATCCAGCTCTGCGGTCGGCCTCTCGTCGAGAAGGATGACGATCCCGTCATCGTCCTGGTCGAAGACGGCGGGGGCGAGCATCACACACTGCCCCGATCCCACACAGCGGTCCGGCTCGATGGTGACCTGCATCATGGGCGCTCTCTCTCGTGTCCCGTGGGTGCGGTTTCGCTTCTATTTCGGACGAGCTTCGTCTAATATTAGGGGAACCTAGAAGCGCGCTCCTCGACTGTCAAGGGTTTGGGTGGCAGAGCCTCGATCACGTTCCGGGGTGCGGCCGGCGCACGAGAACCAGGCGCGTGTCGTCAGCACTTCACGGGGAGATCGCCTTGGCGATCCCCCTCACCGGAGACGGACGGGAACCGCGGTCCGCTCGGTCCGTCACCCGCGACTTCTCACCGCGGACAGCGCCCGCGCGCCGAGTGCCGGACGCCGCTCGGCAACGACGCCTCCGGGGCTCTGCCGTGCTTCTGTGCGGCCTCGCTGCCGTTGGACGGCTGGGCGTCACCTGCCCGAGAAGCACGGCGGTGCCGGTGCCGGGGTTGCCGGGGACGAGCGCGGCATCGTCCAACCGGTGCAGCACGGCCGCGTGCAGCCGGCCCCAGACACCGGCTCTGGACCAGATCACGAACCGGCGGTGCGCAGTCGACTTCGAGATGCCGAAGCACGGCGGCAACGCCCGCCAGACGCAACCGGACACCAGCACGCAGACATTCGCCGCAAAAAGCGTCTCAGCAGGCGTGCACTGTGTCCCGCCGCTCTGTGGCCGCACCCTCGACGGAGGAATCAGCGGCTTCGCGATCTCCCAGAGCCCCTCCGGAACGATCCAACTCCAAGTTCCCCGCCCCGTACCGGATTCTTCGTCCGCCTCACCACATAGGACACGGTCTCAGTAAGGGTCGTTACGTGACTCGGCGATCGGTCAGTGGGGTCTTCACACGGGCCGCTCGGCCGCTGGGGAGGCAGTGGTGGTGCGCCGGAACTCGCTCGGGTTCACGCCCCGGACCCGTTTGAACGCTGCGCTGAATCCGAATGGGTCGGAGTACCCCACGGTGCGGGCGATGTCCGCGATGGTCGCGGTCTCCTGCTCGGCAAGCAGGTCGGCCGCGAGCGTCATGCGCCAGCGGGTGAGGTAGGTCAGCGGCGGTTCGCCGACCTGGTCGGCGAACCGCTTGGCCAGCGTCGAACGCGCCACTCCGGTGTGCTCGGCCAGCGCGGTGACCGTCCAGGGCGCCGCCGGTTCGGTGTGCAGCAGGCGCAGCGCGTCGCCGATCACGGGGTCGCGCTGGGCGGCCCACCAGGCCGGGGGTGCGCCGCCGGGCCGGTCGAACCACTCGCGCAGTGTGCAGACCAGCATCCAGTCCAGCAGCCGGTCGAGTACAACCTGCTGGCCCGGTGTGTCAACGGCGACCTCGGCGGCGAGATGGTCCAGTACGGCGTCACCCGCGCCCCCGGTGTCCGCGCGCAGCACGACGGGCAGTGCGTCCAGCAGGCGGCGGCTGATCTCGGAGCGCACGGGATAGGCGCCGACGATCAGGGTCGTCGCGGCGCGGCCGGCACCGGCGGCGCTGCCGAGACCGTGCCAGCCGAGCCGGTGCCGGGTCCCGCCCTGCTCGGGCGTCGCGCAGTGCACGCCGCACGCGATCGGTTCGGCCCGGGTGCCGACCTCGTCGGCGAAGGTGAACGTCGCGGGACCGCGGATGACGATCGTCTCGCGAGCGCGAAGGGGCTCGGGCGGACCGTGCTCCGGCACGATCCAGCCCTCCCCGGTGAGGACCGTGCACAGGGTCAACGGCGCCCCGTCCACGAAGTGCAGGGCCCAGGGCGGCGCGTGGGTCGAACTGCCGAACAACGAGCCGTGGGCCCGCACCCCGCGGATCAGGTCACTGAACACGTCCATCTCAGCGAGGGTAGACGAATACACAGGTGATCCGGCTTTTCACCTATGGGATCGTCTGGATCCGCCGTGTTCAATCGGTGTCATGAGCAACAACGACATCACTCTCGTCCTCGGCGCATCAGGCAAGACCGGCCGGCGGATCGCCGCCCGGCTGAGGGTGCGCGGCATACCGGTCCGCGCCGCCTCCCGGTCGAGCCCGACCCCTTTCGACTGGTCCGACCCGGGCGGCTGGGACGCGGCCCTGCGAGACGTCGCCGCCGTCTACGTGGTGGCCCCGAGCGTGCCGGGCCCGGTGCACGAGTTCGTGGCCCGCGCCGAGTCCGCCGGGGTGCGGCGGCTGGTCCTGCTCTCCGGACGCGGCGCCGACACCTGGGGCGACTCCACCTTCGGCCTGGACGTACGGTCGGCCGAGGACGCCGTACGCCGCTCGGCACTGGAGTGGACCGTCCTGCGACCGTCGAACTTCGCCCAGAACTTCGACGAGGGCCTCTCCCATGCCCCGCTGGTCGCCGGGGAACTGGCGCTCCCGGCCGACACAGTTCCCGAACCCTTCATCGACATCGAGGACGTCGCCGACGCCGCGGCCGCGGTGCTGACCGAACCCGGCCGGCACGCCGGACGGATCTACGAGCTGACCGGGCCGCGTGCGCTCACCTTCGGCGAGGCCGTCGAGCTCATCTCCCGGGCGTCCGGGCGGCCTCTCACCTATCGGCGGATTTCCCCCGACGAATACGTCGGGACGCTGGTCGCCGAGGGCTTGGGCGAGGGCGACGCCCGCCATGTCGCCGATTTGTTCGTGCTGATGGAACGCGGCCTGCTCGCGGCGACGACGGATGACCTCGCCACTGTGCTGGGGCGGGCGCCTCGGACCTTCGAGGAGTACGTTGTGCGGGCTGCGGCGGCAGGAGCCTGGCGGCGATGAACGTCCCACCGCCCCGGACAGCGCAACCCAGGCCACCAGCAGCAACGACAAGACGGTGCGGCTGCGCGAAGTGGCCTAACAAGGCCGTGTCCTATGTGGTGAAACGGACGAGCCGCTTGTAGCGGCACACGGCCGCGGCGAGTCCGAGGAAGGCCAGGTACTTGCGGGGATCGCGCTCGTAGCGGGGCTGAGGCACCGGTAGCCCGACAGCCAGGACATGGTCCGCCGCCGGGCCCGCACTTTGTGAGCCGCCCCTGGCACAGTCGGGTCGCCGAGTAGGAGTCGGCCCAGTCGGCGGCGGCAGCTCGGTGTGGGCTGCGCGTTCCGTCAACGTTTCTGCTGCGGCTGCCCAAACTGGCCGGCATCGGCGGCGGGTGCACGGACCTGGAGGTCGGTGCCAGTTGCTCCACTGCCCTCCGCGCAGCGGATGGAGCGGAGGACGCCTGACGAGGTTCCGTGTCGGGGCCGACCCGGAGCATCTCGCCACGCACGGCGATGTTTCGGGCGTGTGCTGCTGCGATATTGCGTACGGTATCCGTCTGTTGCGTACGCGAGGCGACTTTCTGCACGCTTTCCCGCCGCTTACAAGCATGTGCATTCGCTGCTTAAGCCAGTTGCCGTATCGGAGTGTGCACCGAGGGAAACTCAGTGTTGTGCGCTGGGCGTGGATTCGCCCACGGCAGACGGGAAGTGGGCCTGAAGGACGGGAATCTGCCGCCGGGGCTATGTCAACGTACGACGTCCCCGAAAACGTCAGGTCGTCGAAGGAACGAGACGCGCGGCCCAGTGCTGGGCGTTGGCCGGCTGGGCTTCTCCGGATAGCTGTCGTGGTCGGTCTGGGGTGTGGGCCCCGCCAAGGGGAAGCGTTTGGCCTGAGTCCCCAGGACATCGACTGGGCGAGGGGCGTGCTTCACGTTCGGCGGCAGGTGCAGACGTTCAAGGGGAAAGGGGAAGAAGTGCTTCGCCTTGCCGAAGGGCGCGAAAACGCGCACGGTCGACATGCCCCCAGCGGTGGCCGAGGAACTGAAGTGCCACGGCGAGGTGTTTCCGTCGTTGGAGGTGGAGTTTCCGTGGGAGGCTCCGGGGTCGGACCGGCTGACATGGAAGGTCTCGCTCCTGCTCACCACGCGCATGGGTAATGCTGTCTCCGCGAACACGTGGAACACCTATACGTGGAAGCCGGCGCTCGCCGCGGTGGGCATCATTCCACCGCTCCCCGAGGGGGCGGATCCGTGGCAGTGGGCCGCGGCACCGAAAGACGGGTTTCACACGCTGCGGCACACCTATGCCTCGATCATGCTGGAGGCGGGTGAGTCGGTGGTGACGCCGGCGCGGTGGCTCGGGCACTCTTCGCCGGCTGTCACGCTCGGTTACTATGCTCACTTCATGCCGGAGGTCGGAAGCAAGGAGTGCGGCGCGATCGCCGACTGCTCGGGGGCCACAGGGGTGGCGTGCTGGCCGAAATTCCCCAGGTTCTCCCCAGGGCTGATCCCGGTGATTCTCCGGTGCTCACGCTCCCGAAGCCGGCCCATCGGTCATTAGGCTAAATACTCATGGAGCCTGGGAAAGTGCTAGAGAAAGTCACCGCCACTCGCTACATCACGCCCTTGCGTGAGGGCGGGTCGCTGCCGGGGCTCGTCGAAGCCGACGACCTGGGTACGTACGTCATGAAATTCACCGGGGCCGGGCAGGGGCGGAAGACCCTTGTCGCCGAGGTCATCTGCGGGCAGCTCGGGCGGAGGCTCGGGTTGCGGGTGCCGGAGCTGGTGGGGATCGGGCTCGATCCGGTCATCGGGCTGAGCGAGCCGGACGAAGAGGTGCAGGATCTGCTCAAGGCGAGCGGCGGGCTGAACCTCGGGATGGACTATCTGCCGGGGTCGCTCGGGTTCGACCCGCTGGCCTTCGAGGTCGGGGCGGCGGAGGCCGGGCGGGTGGTCTGGTTCGACGCGCTGATCAACAACGTGGACCGGTCCTGGCGCAACCCCAACCTGCTCGTCTGGCACGGTGAGCTGTGGCTGATCGACCACGGAGCCACCATGATCTGGCACCACAACTGGCCCGGCGCCCAGAAGTCCGCCGCCAGGCCCTACGACGCCTCCGACCACGTCCTGGCGCCCTTCGCGCCGGACATCGCCGCTGCCGCCGCCGCATTGGTGCCCCTGGTCACCGAGGAGCTGCTGACCGAGGTCGCCGCCGACGTGCCCGACGAGTGGCTCGTCGACGAACCGGGCTTCGACAGCACGGACGCGCTGCGCCGCGCGTACGTGGAGGTGCTGCTGGAGCGCGCCCGTACGGTCACCGACGGGATCACGCTCGGCGCGCCCTCGCGGGACAAGCCCTCGCAGGCGCCGGAATGGATCGCCGCCCGACTGCACCGGAAGGCCGTCAAGTGAGCGCCGCGAACCACGGCCGCGATGTCTTCGAGTACGCCCTGCTGCGCGTCGTACCGAGCATCGAACGCGGCGAGATGATCAATGCCGGGGTGCTCGTGTACTGCCGGGCCAAAAGCCTCGTCGTCGCCCGTACGCACCTGGACGAGACGCGGCTGCTCGCGCTGGCCCCCGGCGTGGACGTCGAGGGCGTACGGGTGGCGCTCGGCGCGGTCGAGGGCGTCTGCCTCGGCGGTGAGCGGGCCGGTCAGGCCGCGGCCGACGACGCGGGGCGGCGCTTCCGCTGGCTGATCGCGCCGCGCAGTACGGTCGTACAGCCCGGCCCGGTGCACACCGGGCTGACCGCCGATCCGGAGGCGGAGGCGGAGCGCCTGCTCGACCTGCTGGTGAGGTGAGCGGGGGAGGCGTTGACAGCCGGTGGTCAGGCTTCTAGCGTCAGCTCTGCCGAAGGTACTAAGCGGTTGCTCACCCCTAGCCGGACCCGGACGGTGAGCCGCTTCCGAGCTGAGGAGATCCCGCATGTCCACCACTGAGCAGCGCGTAGCCGTCGTGACGGGCGCGGCCCGCGGCATCGGCGCGGCGACCGCCGTGCGGCTGGCCGCCGAGGGCCGCGCCGTCGCCGTGCTCGACCTCGACGAGGCCGCCTGCGCGGACACCGTGGAGAAGATCACCGCGGCCGGCGGCAAGGCCCTCGCCGTCGGCTGCGACGTCTCCGACCCGGCCCGGGTCGACGCCGCCGTGGCCCGGGTGGCGGCCGAGCTCGGCGCCCCGACGATCCTCGTCAACAACGCCGGCGTGCTCCGCGACAACCTCCTCTTCAAGATGAGCGAGTCCGACTGGGACACGGTCATGAACGTGCATCTGCGGGGCGCGTTCCTGATGTCGCGCGCCTGCCAGAAGCACATGGTGGACGCGGGGTTCGGCCGGATCGTCAACCTCTCCAGCTCCTCCGCGCTCGGCAACCGGGGCCAGGTCAACTACGCCGCGGCCAAGGCCGGCCTCCAGGGGTTCACCAAGACCCTCGCCAAGGAGCTCGGCAAGTTCGGCATCACCGCCAACTCCGTGGCCCCCGGCTTCATCGTCACCGACATGACCGCCGCCACCGCAGAGCGCGTCGGCATGGGCTTCGAGGAGTTCCAGGCCGCCGCCGCCACCCAGATCCCCGTCCAGCGGGTGGGCGTGCCCGACGACATCGCCAACGCGATCGCCTTCTTCACGGGCGAGGCGGCCGGGTTCGTGTCCGGGCAGGTCATGTACGTGGCCGGCGGCCCCCTCAACTGACCCCGCCCGACTACGGGGCCGCTGAACCGGCCCGCCCAGTCGGCACCGCTCAACCGACCCGCTCAACCGACGAGGAACGGCACACCGCATGAGTGCACAGGACCAGGAGCGCACCGAGGACGCCCGGGGCCACGGCTCCGGGCGGGTCGCCATCATCACGGGCGCGAGCCGCGGCATCGGCTACGGCATCGCCGAGGCGCTCGTGGCGCGCGGTGACCGCGTCGTCATCACCGGGCGCGGCGAGGAAGCCCTTGAGGAGGCCGTGCGGCAGCTCGGTGAGGACCGCGCGATCGGCGTTCCGGGAAAGGCCGCCGACGACGCGCACCGGGCGATGGTCGTCGAACGCGCCATGGAGACCTTCGGGCGCATCGACTACCTCGTCAACAACGCGGGCACCAACCCTGTCTTCGGCCCCATCACGGAGCTGGACCTCGGCGTCGCCCGCAAGGTGTACGAGACCAATGTCCTCTCGGCGCTCGGCTTCGCCCAGCGGACATGGCATGCCTGGCAGAAGGAGCACGGCGGCGCGATCGTCAACATCGCCTCCGTCGCCGGCATCTCCGCCTCCCCGTTCATCGGGGCGTACGGCATGAGCAAGGCCGCGATGGTCAACCTCACGCTCCAGCTCGCGCACGAGATGGCGCCGACGGCACGGGTCAACTCGATCGCTCCGGCCATCGTGAAGACCAAGTTCGCCGCCGCCCTGTACGAGGACCGGGAGGCGGAGGCCGCCGCGAACTACCCGTTGGGGCGGCTCGGCGTCCCCGCGGACATCGGGGGCGCGACCGCGTTCCTGCTCTCCGACGCGGCGGGCTGGATCACCGGCCAGAACCTCGTCGTCGACGGCGGACTGTTCCTCAACGCCGGGGTGTAGCCCCGGTACGGCCCGCGGGTGGGAGCGGCGGACCCCGGTCCGCCGCTCCCACCGGCCGTTGTCAGTGGTCGCCGGTAAGTTCTGTGGTCGACAGCGGATCACACACCGGAGGTTGTTGAACGTGACCGACATGCTGCCCGAGTCCTGGACGGGCGTCCTCGGCGACGAGCTGGAGAAGCCCTATTTCAAGGAGCTGATGGGCTTCGTCGAGGAGGAGCGGGCGAAGGGCCCGGTCCACCCGCCGCGCGAGGAGGTCTTCGCGGCCCTCGACGCGACGCCGTACGACCAGGTGAAGGTGTTGATCCTCGGGCAGGACCCGTACCACGGCGAGGGGCAGGGGCACGGCCTGTGCTTCTCCGTGCGACCGGGCGTCAAGACCCCGCCGTCGCTGCGGAACATCTACAAGGAGATGCACGCCGAGCTGGGCCACCCCATCCCCGACAACGGCTATCTGATGCCGTGGGCGCGGCAGGGCGTGCTGCTGCTCAACGCGGTGCTCACGGTCCGCGGCGGCGAGGCCAACTCCCATAAGGGCAAGGGCTGGGAGAAGTTCACCGACGCCGTGATCCGCGCGGTGGCCGACCGCCCCGACCCGGCGGTCTTCGTCCTGTGGGGCAATTACGCGCAGAAGAAGCTGCCGCTCATCGACGAAGAGCGGCACGCCGTGGTCAAGGGCGCGCACCCCTCTCCGCTGTCCGCCAAGAAGTTCTTCGGCTCCCACCCCTTCACCCAGATCAACGCGGCGGTCGGGGCCCAGGGGCACCGGCCCATAGACTGGCGGATCCCGGACCTCGCCGCCTGACCCGGCGCCGCCCGGCCGTCCGGCTCAGTTCGGGTGGACGGCCCCGGCTGGGCCGAGGTCGTAGTCGAGGGCGTAGGCGATCTCCTTCTCGCCCCGCCGGGCGGTGAACGCGCCCTTGCCGGACAGCCCGGCCAGCGCGCCGCCGGACGCCCCGGCCAGCACCTCGAACGCGCAGTGCACGGTGCCCTCCTCGTCGAAGTGCCCGCGCTGGGTGAGGACGAAGCTGCCCTTGCGGCCGTCGAGCGCGCCGTCGATCTGCTCGTAGCCGGCGAAGACGCCCGTCGTCCCGCTGGTGTAGACGATCGTGTACTCGCACGAGGTGCCGGCCGCCTCGATCGCGCCGGTGAAGTGGTTGGTCACCCGCGCGTGGGCGAGCCGGGCCGCGCCCTCGACCTCGCCGGCCGGGCTCTCTTCCCAGCCGGCGAAGGTGAAGGCGCCGGTGGCGTGCGTGGTCATGACGGTTCCTTTCCCGCTGCCGTACGGGCCTGTCCGTACGGCGGTGCGCCCAGCCTGTCCGCCGTACCTGACACCTTCTGTCAGGTACGGCGGGCGGGCACCGGACAATGTCGCCATGCGCGCCGACCGCCTCCTCTCCCTGCTCCTGCTGCTCCAGAACCGCGGCAGGATGACCGCGCCGGAGCTCGCGGAGGAGCTCGGCGTCTCGGTCCGCACGGTCTACCGGGACGTCGAGGCGCTCGGTACGTCCGGCGTGCCCGTCTACGCGGACCGGGGACCGGCCGGCGGCTACCGGCTGCTGGACGGCTACCGCACCCGGCTGACCGGACTGACCGGCGACGAGGCCGACTCGCTCTTCCTCGCCGGAACTCCGGGGGCGGCGGCCGAGCTGGGCCTCGGCGCGGACCTCGCCACCGCACAGCTCAAGCTGCGGGCCGCGCTGCCGCACGGGCTGGGGGAGCGCTCGCGCCGCATCCAGGAGCGCTTCCATCTGGACGCCCCCGCGTGGTTCCGCGACGCCGATCCGGTGCCGCGGCTCGCGCCGGTCGCCGAGGCGGTCTGGCAGCAGCGCGCGCTGCGCGTCCACTACCGGCGCTGGAACGGCGAGGTGCACCGCGAACTCCAGCCCCTGGGCCTCGTACTCAAGGGCGGCATCTGGTATCTCGTGGCGCGCGCCGAGGACAGCCTCCGTACGTACCGGGTCTCCCGCATCCTCGCCGTCGACGTCCTCGACGAGCCCTTCGAGCGCCCGGCCGGCTTCGACCTGGCCGCCTACTGGCAGCGGTCCTCGCGACGGCTGGAGGACATGCGCTTGCGGGGCGAGGCCCTGCTGAGGCTGTCGCCGAGGGGGCTGCGGCTGCTGCCCGCGCAGTTCGGCGCGGTCGGCGGGGCGGCCGCCGCGGCGGCGGGGGAGCCGGACGGCGACGGCTGGGTGCGGGTGACGCTGCCCGTCGAGTCGCTGCCGGTCGCCGTCCACGACGTGCTGCGGCTGGGCGTGGAGGCCGAGGTGATCGGCCCGCCGGAGCTGCGGGCCGCGCTCGCCGAGGCGGTGGGGGAACTGGCGCGGCGGTACGGGCGGCCGGCGACGTGAGGCGAGGCCGGCGCCCCGCCGGTTACGGTTCACACCGCCCGTACGCCCGTACTACCGCCACCGCGGTCATGACATGCGATCAGGCGGCAGGCGCCCCGCCCCGCGTCGAGTCCACAGCGTCCGCGAGGGCCTTGATCACGCGCTCGGTGTCGTCCACGGTCGTGCGCCAATTGCTGAACGCGGCGCGCAGCGCGGGCTCCCCGGCGTACACCGTGGGCGTCAGAAAGGCCGTATCCGCCAGCTCGCGGGCGAGGGCGGCGAGCCGTCCGGCGGTGGCGTCCTCGGCCAGGGTGAAGCAGACGACGTTGAGCCGGACCGGCGCGAGGAGGCGCAGACCGGGGTGGGCGTCGACGGCCGCGCCGACCGTCCGCGCGCAGGCCACGCACCGTTCGACGATCTCGCGGTAGCCGTCCCGCCCGTACGCGCGCAGGGTGAACCAGGCGGCGAGCGCCCGCAGCCGCCGGGAGTTCTCCGGGGTGAGGTGGACCGCCTCGGGAGCGTCGCCCAGTGGGCCGAGGTAGGCCGCCGCGTTCTGGAAGACGCGGGCCTGGAGGTCGCGGCGGCGGGTGAACTGCACCGCGCTGTCGTAGGGCACGTTCAGCCACTTGTGCAGATCCACGCAGAGGGAGTCGGCCTCGTCGATGTCGTCGACCAGATGCGCGTGGGCGGGGGAGAGGGCGGCGAACGCGCCGAAGGCGGCGTCGACATGCAGCCAGAAGCCGTACCGCTCGCGCAGTGCGGCGATGGCGCGTATGTCGTCGAAGTCGACGGTGTTGACCGTTCCCGCGTTGGCGACGACGACGCACGGGCTGTCCGCCTCCCGCAGGGCCCGCTCCAGGGCGGCCGGGTCGACGGCCTCCCGGCCGGGGAGCGTGGCCACCGGGACCAGGGCGGAGCGGCCCAGGCCGAGCATCGACAGGCCCTTGGCCACGCTGGAGTGCGGGCTGCCCGACAGCACCCGCACCGGGCCGAGGACCGCGGCCCCCTCATCGGCAGGCGAGACGCCGCGCCGCTCCCCGAGCCACTCGCGTGCGACGGCCAAGCCCACGGTGTTGGACATGGTCGCGCCGCTGACGAAGTTCCCCTCATGGCCGTCGGACAGGCCGAAGAGATCGCGCAGCCAGCCGATCGCCTCCTGCTCCAGGCGCTGCCCGGCGGGGTCCAGCGACGACATCGGGTTCTGGTCGACGGCCGAGGTCAGCCAGTCCCCGGCGAGCGCGGCGGGCGTCACGCCGCCGGTGACGAACCCCAGGTAGCGCGGCCCCGCCCCCGCCGACAGGCCCGGTTCCCAGCGCTCGGCGAACTCCCGCAGCGCGGCGCTCAGCCCGACGCCTCGTGCGGGCGGAGCGGCGGCGGGAGCCTGCGCGGTGGGGACGACCGGGCGCCCGTCCAGCCCGTCGAGGAAGGCCGCGGCATGCCGGCTCGCGGCCTCCAGCAGCTCCGGCAGCCGTTCGAGATCGGCTGTGAGTCGAGGGTGCACCACGGGCTCCGTTCGTCGGTTCGCGAGGCAGACGCTAATCCGGCGGAGGCCGCGCGGCTCGGTCCAATCGTCAAAAATTGGACTGGTCCGCCACGCGGAAGCGGCAAGCGGGCCCGGGAGCGGTTCCCGGCGCGGGGCCGATACGCGCCGTTCAGTCGCCGGTGGCGCCGTCGATGGACTGCCGGATGAGATCGGCGTGGCCGTTGTGGCGCGCGTACTCCTCGATCATGTGCGTCATGATCCACCGCAGGTTGAACGTCTCGCCGCTGCGGTGCGCGCCGAGGTTGCGGTCGTCCAGCGACCGGGACGCGGCCGCTTCCCGGGCCCGCTCGATCTCGTGCTGCCACGTGGCGTAGGCGGTCTCGAAGGTGTCCTGCTCGGTGACGCGGAAGTCCCCGTCCAGGTCGTCGTCGCCGTAGTGGATCGGCGGGGCGTCCTCCCCGGCGAGCACCCGCCGGAACCAGCCGCGCTCGACGTCCGCCATGTGCCGTACGAGCCCCATCAGCGTGAGGTCCGAGGGCGGCACGGACGCCTCGCGCAGCTGCGCGTCGTCCAGCCCGGCGCACTTGGCGGCCAGGACGGCCCGGTGCTGCTCCAGCCAGCCCTCCAGCATGGCGCGTTCATCGGCGGTCGTCGAAGGCGAGGGGATCTTGGAAGTCGTCATGGCCGCCATCATGAACGCTCGACCGGCGACGGGGCGAGGCATTATCGGGCCCCCGGCGCCGCCGCGCGCCCGCGGCGGCATACCGGACCGTCGGCCGCCGCGACGCCCGTATGCTGCCGGGGCAAAGATCGGACAGCACGCGCACCAGGGAGCACTTGTGAAGGTCGGCTGCATCGGGCTCGGAGACATCGCGCAGAAGGCGTATCTGCCGGTACTCACCTCCCGGCCGGGGGTGGAACCGCACCTGCAGACCCGCACCCCGGCCACCCTCCACCGCGTCGCCGACGCCTACCGCATCCCCGCCGCGCACCGCCACACCGACCTCGGCTCGCTGCTCGCCGCGGGCCTCGACGCGGCCTTCGTGCACGCGCCGACCGCCGCCCACCCGGAGATCGTCACCCGCCTCCTGGAGGCCGGGGTGCCGACCTATGTCGACAAGCCCCTCGCGTACGACCTGGCCACCAGCGAGCGGCTCGTCCGCCTCGCCCACCGCCGCGGCGTCGGCCTCACCGTCGGCTTCAACCGCCGCTACGCGCCCGGCTACGCCCAGTGCGCGGAGCACCCGCGCGAGCTGATCCTGATGCAGAAGAACCGCGTCGGCCTCGCCGAGGCCCCGCGCACCCTCGTCTTCGACGATTTCATCCACGTCGTCGACACCCTCCGCTTCCTCGTCCCCGGCGCCGTCGAGCACATCGACGTACGGGCCCGGGTCCGCGACGGCCTCATGCACCACGTCGTGCTCCAGCTCTCCGGCGACGGCTTCACCGCCATCGGCACCATGAACCGGCTCAGCGGCTCCACCGAGGAGGTCCTCGACGTCTCCGGGCAGGACGCCAAGCGCCAGGTCCTCAACCTCGCCGACACCGTCGACCACGAGGGCACGCTCGGCGTGCGGCGGCGCGGCGACTGGGTGCCGGTCGCCCGCCAGCGCGGCATCGAGCAGATCACGCTGGCCTTCCTCGACGCGGTACGGGCCGGGGAGCCCTGGGACGCCGAGGACGCACTGCGCACGCACGAGCTGTGCGAACGCATCGTCAACCTCGCGCTCGACCAGGCTTCCTGAAGGCCCGTACGCCCTCGGCCGCGCAAAACACGGCGAGCGCGGCCAGGGCCCCGTACACCGGCCAGTCGCCGGTCCGCACGTACACGCTGGTGCCGCGCGCCAGCGGCACGTCGTAGACGGCCGACGCGCTGCGGGAGGTCGACAGCCGGCCGCCGACCGCCTCGCCGCGCGGCCCGGCGACCGCGCTGACCCCCGTCAGCGTCGCGTGCACC
Source organism: Streptomyces sp. NPDC050617 (assembly GCF_040654795.1). Classification (NCBI taxonomy): domain Bacteria; kingdom Bacillati; phylum Actinomycetota; class Actinomycetes; order Kitasatosporales; family Streptomycetaceae; genus Streptomyces; species Streptomyces sp. NPDC050617. The sequence continues at coordinate 57,645 of NZ_JBFAIS010000030.1, forward strand.
ATCGGCCGCCAGGTCTCGGCGGCCCGCAGCGCGGCCAGCGAAGCGTGCTGCTCGGGGGCCCAGCTGTGCTGGAAGGTCGAGGTCGCCGACTGCGCGATGAGCAACTGGGCCCCCTCGCGCACCAGATGCCGGCTCATGTCGGGGAAGGCCGACTCGAAGCAGACCAACGGACCGAAGCGCAGGCCGTCCGCGCCGCCGATCCGCATCACCACCGGGTGCTCGCCGCGCTTGCGGTCCTCGCCCGCCGCCTTGCCCACGGAGGTGGCCCAGCCCAGCACCGACCGCGCCGGAACGTACTCGCCGAACGGCACCAGCCGCATCTTGTCGTAGCGGTCACCGGTCGGTCCGTCCGGCCCGACCAGCACCGAACTCTTGTAGATCCCCGGCTCGTACGCGTGCCGGGCGTCGACGTTGACCAGCAGCGGCGCGCCCACCGTCCGGGCCAGCGCGGCGAGGCGCGCCCGCAGGTCCGGCCGCTTCCCCAGGTCCTGGCCCACGCTGCTCTCGCCCCACACCACCAGGTCCACGCCGCGCCCGGTGAGCCGCCGGGTCAGCTCCTCCTCGCGGTCGAAGCGGCGCTGCCCGTTCGCGCCGCCGGCGATCACCCCCGGCTGGACGACGGCGATACGGACCGTGCCCGCCGCCCCCGGCAGCGGCGCCCACGCCCACACCGCGCCGCCCGCCGCCGCGCACACCAGCAGCCCGGCGACGGCGGCCGTACGGGCCCGGGGGAGCGCGATCAGCGCGGCGAGGCCCGTGTTCACCGCCACGAGGAGAAAGCTGACCAGCCACACACCGCCGACGGACGCGAGCCGCAGCGCGGGCGCGACCTGCCACTGACTGGCGCCCAGCAGGCCCCATGGGCCGCCCAGGTACTGCCAGGAGCGGACGAGTTCGACCATCAGCCAGCCGGACGGCACGAGGGCCAGGGCCGCCGCCGTCGTGCCCGTACCGGGTGTGCCGCCGAGCGTCCGGCGCACCAGCCAGCCCCACGGCGCCCACAACAGCCCCAGCAGGGCGGCCAGCACCAGGATGAAGACGTGCAGGCTCGGCAGCAGCCAGTGGTGCACGGCCAGCAGGAACCCGGCGCCGCCGAGCCATCCGTCCAGCGCGGCGCGGCGGCCCGTGGGCGCGGACCGGATGAGCAGCAGCCACGGTACGAGCGCGACATAGGCCAGCCACCACAGGGAAGGGGCCGGGAACGCCAGGGCGGGCAGCGCGCCCGCGGGGAGGGCGAACCCCGCCCGCCACCACGGTGAGCCCAGCAGCCGCCGCCACCCGCCGACCGACCCCGCCATGCCGTGCCTCCTCTGTGCTGGTCGATCACCAGTGTGGGGGAGGGAGACGATCAGGCACAGGGCGCGGGGGGCCCGACACGCGGCGGCGGTTCGCGCTCGCCCGGGTGGACGCCGGCCGCTGTTCTCCACGGGGGCGCGCGCCGGGGAGGAGCGCCGTATGCCTCGGAGCGCACGCCGCGAACAATGGCTCCCGTCATATGCATAACCATCCGATTCATGCACGGGTTCCGGCCATTCCCGCTGTGGCCAGATTGAAGCTCGCCGAGTGGAAAAAACCCCGACAACGATGCGCAATATTCAGCGATTTTGGTCTTGAAGAAAACCAAATATGCCCCATCCTGGGCCAAAGTGATCCTAAGTGAGCCGGAGTTGCCATGCTGGAAAGGTGTGCGCTGGCGCACGATGCGGGTTATCCGCGAGACCGCCTGGGCAGGTACCGCGCAAAAGTGGACAGGAACCTTGGCCAAAGGTCACCGGAGAGTCGGCGTGACGGACATACGTGACCGGATCTGATTCCGGCTACCGGAACATGTCCCGCTCCGCGTCGAACCGCCCGGATCGCCTGTCCACCGGGAGCCGACGTCTCGGAGGGGACTCCATGGACAACAGCATTGTGGCCGAGGCTACCGCTGATCGTGGCACGGTGATCGGCGAGGCCAAGGTGCCCTCGTACTATTCGAGGAAGACCACTGACATCCTGCACAAGTACGGTCCGGGTCCCCGCGTGCACTTCCACATGGGGCTGTTCGACACCGGCGCCGCCCCGAACACCACGGTGGCCCAGCGCGTTCTCAAGGACCGGCTCCTTCTCTCCCAGGAAACCGCGATCGAGCACGCCGACCGGACCTGGAACGTGGCGGGCGACCGGCCGGCCGCGCTCCTCGACATCGGCTGCGGCCTCGGCGGCGGCTCCCTGTACTGGGCGCAGGAGCACGGCTGCGCCGTCACCGCGATGACGATCGCCGCGCAGCACGTGCCGCTGGTGGAGGAGTTCGCCGGGCGGGCCGGGGTGGGGAAGCTGGTCACCCCGGTCCTCGCGGACATCCACCACCTGCGGGAGGAACGGGCGTACGGCGCCGCCGTCGCCTTCGAGAGCTCCGGTTATATGGACCGCGAGCGGCTCTTCTCGGTCGTGGCCAGGGCGCTCGAACCCGGCGGCTGGTTCGGCATCCAGGAGCACTTCCTCTGCCGCCCGGAGTGGACCGGGTTCCTCGACAACTACTACAAGACCAGGCTGGGCACCCTGGCCGAGTACATAGCCGCCGCGAAGGCCGCGGGGTTCGAGCTGGAACAGGACGAGGACGTCACCGACCGGGCGGCGGAGTTCTGGGTGCAGTCCATGGCCTGGACGACGGCCGAACTGGACCTGGCCAAGCGCACGGGCAAGCCGTCGCCGATCGCGGTCGAGCGGCTCACGGAGTCGGCCCTCACCCACGGGAAGCTCTTCCGCATCTGGCGCGACCACGCGGTCGAGACCCGGCAACTCCTCTTCCGCCTACAGGACCGCTGACCGAGGGCCGTACGGGGCCGCCGCCTCCGGAGGACCGCATTCCTCCGGAGGTGGCCCGGCCCGGACCGGTTCGCCGAGGATGTTCGCCTTCGCGAGACGCCCGCCTCCCAGGAACGATTCCCCAGGACAGCCCCGCCCCAGGACAGCCCCGCCCCACGACAGTTCCGCCTTCGCGACAGTTCCGTACCATGACCGCTTTTGCCCCAGGACCGCCGACACCAGGAGCCGAGATGCCCGCCAGCGCGCCTCTCACCGGCCGGCCGCTGCCGCCGTTCTACTGCCCCATCGAATCAGCCGTCCATCCGCGGGCCGACCGGATCGAACGGCGCGCCGTCGACTGGCTGGACGCCAGCGGCATCTTCGCCAACGACGTCGACCGGGCCTGGAACCTCGCCGCCCACGCCACGGAGTTCAGCTGCCGCGTGGCCCCGTACGGCGAAGAGGAACCGCTGTTCCTCTTCGCCATCTGGAACCACTGGATGTTCGCCCTCGACGACGTGCGGCTCGACACCGGCTCAGCGGCCGCCCGCCACCTCGACATCGTCGACCTCGGCTTCCGCATGACGCGCTGCGTCGAGGCGCCGGGGTCCGGCATGCTCGGCACGGGCCCGGTGGCCGCCGCCCTCGACGACCTCGTCGCGCGCACCCGGGCGCTGACCACCCCCGTGCAGTTCCAGCGGCTCACCGAGGGCATCCGCGACTTCCTGCTGGGGGTCGCCTGGCAGAACGGCAACAGCGCCCGCGGCATCATGCCGACCCTCGCCGACTACCTGCCCGGCCGGATATCGGACGTCGGCGGCCGCTTCGACGCGGCCTTCATCGAGATAGCCAACGGCATCGAGGTGCCGGCCGAGGAGCTGTACTCCGACGCGGTCCGGGCCGCGACCGAGGCCACCGGCCTGATCGTGGCCTGCGACAACGACCTCCTCTCCTACGCCAAGGAGGACAGCCGGCGCGCGAGCGGGCAACAGCCCGGTCAGAACGTCGTCAACGTCCTCATGCACCACAACCGCTGCACCCTCGACCAGGCGGTCGCCGACGCCCAGGCCGTCCGCGACCGCACCATGACCCTCTTCCTGGCCCTGCGCGAGCAGCTCCTCGACGACGCCGGCCCGGCCCTGCGCCGCTACCTCGAAGGGCTGGGCCACTTCATCGCCGGGAACATACGGTGGTCCGACACCGCCCCGCGCTACGCCAGCCCGCGCAACCGCCATGAACTCCCCGTACCCGGCGCGACCTTGAACGTCACCTGGCGCAGCGGCCCCACCGACCCGAGCACCGAGCCCTTGCCCATACCGACCGTGGCCTGGTGGTGGGACCAGCTGCGCGCACCGCGTCAGAGCCCGCGCCACCACTGGACCAGCGACCGCCACCAGGATTTGAGCAGCAGCGGCGTACTGGCCGGCGGCTCCGGGGCCGCCGCGGGCAGCTGACGGAGCGCCTCGGCCGCCGCGTCCTGCTCCGCGAACGACGCCTCCCACGCCGCGCCCGGATCGGGCGCGGGCGGCTGCTTGGCCTGGCGGCTGAACTGCACCGGCAGCGCGTCGAGGTGACGGACCATCAGCGACGAGGTCCAGGTCAGCTCCGACTCCTCGCAGGAGATGATGAGATCGGGCAGCCGCGTCAGCAGCGTCTCGATGCCCGTGTCCGCGATGGCCCGGCCGATGTCCTGGCCGGGGCATTCGTGGGTGCCGCCGCTGAACGCCAGATGGGACCGGTTGCCGTGGACCGGGGCCATGGGGTCGGGGCGGATCACGGAGTCCGTGTTCGCCGCCGCGAGCCCGATCACCAGGGCGTCGCCCGCCTTGATCTGCTGCCCCGCGAGCTCCGTGTCCTGCGCCGCCCAGCGGCCGAGGATCGTCGTGAACGGCGGCTCGTCCCACAGCACCTGCTCCACCGCGTCCGGCCAGGTCATATGGCCGCCCGCCAGGTGGGCGCGGAAGCGCGGATCGGTGAGCACCATCTTCAGCGTGTTCGCGATCAGATTCGCGGTGCTCTCGAACGCCGTGATGAGGACGAGCCGCAGATGGTGCACGACTTCCTCGTCGGTGAGCCCCGAGGGGTGTTCGAGGAGCCAGCTCGTGAGGTCGAGACCGGGGCTGCCGTGCTTGCGCGCCACGAGTTTGGTCAGCGTGTCCTGGAGGAACGCGTTGCTGGCGACCGCGGTCTCCGTGCCCTTGACCATGTCGCGGGCGGCCTCGACCAGCCGCGGGCCGTAGTCGTCCGGCATGCCGAGCAGCGTCGTCATCACCAGCATCGGCAGCGGCTCCGCGAACTGGTGCACGAGATCGCCGGTGCCCTCGGTGCAGAAGGCGTCGACCAGCTCGTGGGAGAACCGCGTGATGTGGCGGCGGATGCCGCGGCGGTCGAAGCGGTCCAGGCTGTCGTTGACTGCCCCGCGCCAGCGCTCGTGCACCTGCCCGTCGGCGAAGACGCAGATGGGCTGCCAGGCGGAGACGGGCGCCAGCGGGTGGTCCGCGGTGAGCCTGCCCTCGCGCAGCGCGCTCCAGTGCCGCGAGTCGCGCGAGAACCGGGTGGGCGTACGGACCACCTCCAGGTTCTCGCGGTAGCCGAGCACCAGCCAGGCCGGGAGGTCGCCGTCCAGCAGTACGGGCGCCACCGGGCCGTGCCGCTCGCGCAGCCGCTCGTACAGCCCCATCGGGTCGGTCTCGGCCTCGGGCCCGTACAGCCGGGTGATCCCGCCGGAGTCGCCGCCGTGCGCCGGGCACTGCGGCGGCGGCGCGAGCGGGGACTGGGTGCGGGCGTGTTCGTCGGGGAAGGTCACTGTCGCTCCGGGGATACGGTCGTCATGGAGTGGAGGTATCGCATGAGCGCCATCAAGGTGTCGCGGCAGGAGCCGCGGTCGCGGGCGTCGCATTCGACCATGGGCACCTCGTCCGGCAGGTCCATGGCGGACCGCAGCTCACGCATCGGATAGGAGGGCGCTCCGGGGAAGGCGTTGACGGCGACCACGAAGGGCACGCCGCGCTCCTCCAGGCGGCCGACCACGTCGTAACTGACCTCCAGCCGACGGGTGTCGACCAGTACCACGGCGCCCAGCGCGCCCTCGAACAGCCCGTTCCACAGGAACCAGAAGCGCTGCTGGCCGGGGGTGCCGAACAGATAGAGCACCAGCCGCTCGTTGATGCTGATCCGGCCGAAGTCCATCGCCACGGTGGTCTCGGTCTTCTCCTCCACCCCGGCGATGTCGTCCACCCCCACGCCGGCCTGCGTCATCGTCTCCTCGGTGGTCAGCGGGCGGATCTCGCTCACCGAACCGACCAAGGTCGTCTTTCCGACGCCGAAGCCACCGACGATCACCACCTTCACCGCCGTGGCGGCGGAGGCGGGGAGGTAGTCCTCGCTCCTGGGGCCGGTGTACGCGTCAGAGATTCTGTAGTCCATGCATCACCGCCTCGAGAAGCTGGATATCGGGCAGCGCGGCGGCCGGAACCGGGGGCCGCGCCTCTACTTGCTCCCGTGCGACCAGCTCGTCCAGCAGTACGAGCAGGGTGCTGACGGGCAGGGTCAGATACGCGGAGATCTCGGCCACCGAGAGGGGGTAGTCGCACATCCGCAGAATCGCGGCCTGCTCGGGCTGTAACCCCGAGTCCGGCACGGACCGGGTGACGATCAGCGTCACCAGGTCGAGAGGGCCCTTGTACTGCACCGGACTCGCGTCGTCGGAGATGGTGAACAGCCGTTCGGGGTTGCCCGGGTCCCAGGCGCGGCGTCGCGCCTCGCTCATGTCACCGGTCCGCTGACCCGGGGCGGGCTGGTGAGGTGCTCACCGATGCGGGCCACCAGATCGCGCATCTGCTGACCCATCAGGCCCGTGTCCACGTCGTCGTCGGCCAGTACCGCGAGGTACGCGCCCGGCCCGGCCGCCATCATGTAGAAGAAGCCGCCGCTGACCTCGATCACGACCAGTCTCATATGCCCGTCGCCGTGCGGGAATTCGGTGGCGACGGCCGTCGACAGGCTCTGGAGGCCGGCGCAGGCGGCGGCGAGCCGGTCGGCGGCGTCGGTGTCGGGGCCGTGCTGGGCCATGCGCAGGCCGTCGGAGGACAGCACGATCACGTGGCGGGTCTGGGGCACACCTGTCGCCAGGTCCTTGAGCATCCAGTCCATGTTGAACCGCAGCTGCGTCACTTGGCTACTCTTCCTTGTCTGACATTGCGTCGCTGTTCGGCTGTCCCGAATCGGCCGCGGGCGTCAAGCCGTTGAAGCCGCTCATGAAGGAGTCGATCCACAGACCGGGCTCGCGGGGCGGCTCGCTCTCGGCGGGCTTGCGCGGCGCGTTCACGGGCGCGCGGGACGAGCGGATGCGCGGGGTGTTGGGCATGCGGCGCCGTCGCTGCGGGAGTCCTTCCCCGTCGTACTCGGCGGCCGGTGGCTCTTCCATGGGCGGCGGCACCTGAGGAGGCGGCGAGCCCGGACGCCTCTTGATCTTGGGGGGCGGGAAGGTGGCGGCCCGAGCCACCTCGCCACCGGGCGCGTGGGTCGGCCGGATGATGTCCTGCGGGGCGACCAGGACGGCCCGGACGCCGCCGTAGGCGGAGGGGCGCAGCGAGATCAGGAAGTCGTGCGTCTTGGAGAGCCGGCTGACCACGGCCAGGCCGAGCCGCGGCGCCTCGCCGAGATCGTCCAGGTCCAGGCCGCCGTGCATCGAGTTCAGCACCGCTTCCGCGCGCCGCCGGGTCTCGTCGGTGAGACCCACGCCGGAGTCCTCGATCTCGATGGCCACGCCCGACTGGACCTGGATCGCGGTGAGGTGCACGCGCGTCTCCGGCGGGGAGTAGCGCGTGGCGTTGTCGAGCAGCTCGGCGACGGCGTGGATCAGCGGCTCCACCAGGGGGCCCTCGATCGCGACGTCGGCCACCGAATGCAGGTCGACCCGGCGGTAGTCGAGAATGCGCGACATGGCGCCGCGCAGGACGTTGTACAGCGGGATCTGGTACTTCCACTGGCGCCCCGGCCGCGAGCCGCCGAGTACGGCGATGCTGTCGGCGAGCCGCCCGACCAGAGCGTTTCCGTGGTCGAGGTGGAGCAGGTCGCGGAAGAACTCCCGCTGGGCGCCGTGCCGGTCCTCCATCTCCCGGATGTCCGTCGCCTGCTGATGGACGATGGCCTGCACGCGCCGGGCGATGTTCACGAAGGCGCGCTGCGCGGAGTCGCGCATGCCCTCCTCGGTGTGGACGGCCTCCACGACGGCGCGCAGCAGCTGCCGGTGCGCCTTCGCGTACCCCGGTTCCAGCTGGACGACCGGGTGGACGCGGCTGAGCACGTCGTCGAGCGGGGTGCCGCGGCGCAGCAGGATCACCGCCGCGGGCAGCATCTCCTGCGCGAGCCGGATGATCTCCGCTTCCTGCTGGTCGAGCTGGCCCTGCAGGGCGGCCTCCCGCTCGGCGGACCGGGCGCGCAGCGTCTCGACCAGCCGCCCGCGGCGTACCGCCTCGGCCGCGACGAGCGCCACGGCGAGGGTGGCCACCGTGCCGCACCAGGCCACCGGCGTCCGCGCCTCGGCTGTGACCGCCGCTACCGCGGCCACCGCGCAGACCGCGACCACGGCGGGGGGCAGCAGCCATATGAAAGCGGAGGTGGGCCGCCTGGCATGGGATGACGAGCCAATACCAACCATCGAGATCCTTGAACTCTTGGAAAGGGAGGTGAAAGGGGGTGAATGGGTTTCGGAGCTGCGAGTGCGAATGGGCGCCGGCCTGTTTTACCTGGAAGAACAGCGGCAGCGCAGCAGTTGGCAGCGGTGTGCTGTGGTCACGGCAACCCACTTCGCGCCATGGAGCGTAGCTTGCCACGCCGGTCCGCGGGACGAAGATGTCATATTCGGAGTGACGCACTGATGAGTGAATTCGAGGGGGTCCATAATGCCCCGCGCTTTCGCGCACGAATTCTTTTGCGAATTCGCAGCACGTGTGTTCGTTCGAGTGTGGAGGTCATCCGTGCCGGTGCTCCTGCCCGGAACCCCGCCCGCGCGGCCACCGGCGCGACTAGGATCGCCGCACCAGGTACCCGGAGAGACCGTCGGGAGACACCGCCATGACGGGGCAACAGCACGAACAGCGGCACAACGCCGCCCTGTTCGAGCGTGAAAGGGAGATCGCCGCAGCCGAGCAGGCGGTGGACACCTTCTGCGCGGACGCCGCCGAAGGGGACGCGCCCCTCGGCGGGCTGCTGCTGTACAGCGGGGCGGCGGGACTGGGCAAGACGGCGTTACTGGCCGAGGTGCGGCGGATCGCCATGGAGCGCGGCCACTGCACCGTACTCTCCGCGCGCGGCAGCGAATCGGTGCGCTCCGTGCCCTTCCACGTCGTACGCCAGCTGCTCCAGCCCGCCATCGCGCCGATGACGGTCGCCGAGCGCAAAATCCTCTTCGAGGGCTGGTACGACATCGCCGGACCGGCGCTGGGCGTGGTCCCGCTCCGCGAGCAGCAGGCCGACCCGCAGGGCGTGCGCGACGGCATCGACTGGGTCATCACCCAACTCGCCGCCGGCCGCGAGCCGCTGGTCCTCGTCATCGACGACGCGCACTGGGCCGACGCCGAATCCCTGGCCTGGCTCACCTCGTTCGCCGTGCGGCTGCGCGAACTCCCGCTCCTCGTCGTCCTCTCCTACCGCCCCGACGAACTCCCCGAGCACGCCCCGGCCTTCGCCGACCTCGTCGGCGGGCGCGACGTCCGCCCGGTCGCGCTCCGCGAACTCACCCCGGCCGCCGTGGCCGAGCTCGTGCGCATGGCCCTCGGCGACGGCGCCGACGCCCCCTTCTGCCGCGAGGTCTGGGCCGTCACCGGTGGCAATCCGTACGAGACCGTGGAGCTCATCGCCAAGGCCCGCGACCGCGCCATCGAACCGGTCGAGGACTCCGCCGTCCTGCTGCGCGGGCTCGGCGCGGAGGCCCGCGGCAGCGGCCTCGTCGCCCGGCTGGCCGGGCTCGGCACGGAGGCCACCCGCTTCGCCTGGGCCGCGGCCGTGCTCGGCACCGAGATCTCGCCCCGGCTCGCCGCCAACCTGGCCGCGGTCTCCCCGTCGGCGGCCGCCGAGTGCGCGGACCGGCTGCGCGAGGCCCGTATCCTCACCGGCTCCAGCGACCTCGAGTTCGTCCACCCGCTGATCGCCACCGCCATCTACCAGGCCATCCCGGCCGCCACCCGCACCGCCATGCACGGACAGGCCGCCTGGGCGGTCACCCAGGCGGGCCACGGTCCGGCCGCCGCCTCCCGGCATCTGCTGGAGGTGCACCCCGAGGACGATCCGGTGCTGGTGCGGCAACTGCGCGCGGCCGCCCGCGAACACCTCGCCGTCGGCGCCCCGGACGCGGCCCGCCGCTGCCTGGAGCGGGCCCTGGAGGAGCCGCCGCCGGACGAGGAGCGCGCGGCCCTCCTGTACGAACTCGGCTGCGCCACCCTGCTCACCTCGCCGCACACCACCATCGACCACCTGCGCGAGGCGCTCGCCCTGCCCGATCTCCCGGAGGAACTGCGCGTCGACGCCACCTACCGGCTCTCCCAGGCGTACGGGCACAACAGCCAGCTCCCCGAAGCCGCGGAGGTGGTGGCCGTGCAGGCGGCCCGTACGCCCGACGGCCCCGGCCTGATGCGGCTCCAGGTCGCGCACTACCTCTGGAGGAGCATGCAGGCCCACGAGGCGGACAGCGTCAGCCGGGCGCAGCGGGTCGCCGACATAGCCGACCGGCTCGACGGCCACGACGACGCCGAGCGGGCCCTGCTCGCGCTGCGCGCCTTCGACGGCATGCTCCGCGGCGAGGACGCGCTGCGCGTCACGGAGGTCAACGACCGCGCTCTCGTGGACGGCCGGCTCGCCGCGGGCATGGGCTGGACCAACACCGAGTGGGGCTTCGAGATCCCCAGCATCATCTGCCTGACCTTCGCCTACACCGACCGGCTCGACCAGGCCGAGGAGCTGTCCGGCGAGGCCGTGCGCGCCTTCGAGATCTCCGGCTGGAGCGGGGCCCACCTCGCCTTCGCCCACGACCTCGTGGGCCTCGTGCACCGTCGGCGCGGCCGGCTCGCCCTCGCTGAGACGTTTCTCCGCGAGGGGCTCCGGCTGGCCGGCCGCCTCGGGCCCGGCCTGCCCGTCCAGTGGGACGGCACCTGCCTGCTCATCGACACGCTGCTCGCCCGCGGCCATGTGGCCGAGGCCCAGGCCGTCGCGGAGGCCAACTCCTTCCGCGCGCCCTACTCGCCGGCGATCGTGATGCCCGACGCCGCCTGCCTCGCCGGGCGGCTGTTGCTGGCCCGCGGCCGTCGTGAGGAGGCCGTCGCCGAACTGGAAGCGGCGGGCAGGCAGCTGGTGGAGCGGGGCCGCAACAACACCCTGTGGGCGCCCTGGGCCCTCGACCTCGCGGACGCGCTGGCCGACGACGACCTTGAGCGTGCCCGCGCGCTGTCGGCCCAGGCCGTCCAGCACGCGGCCCGGTTCGGCACCGACACCGCGATGGGCGAGGCGCTGCGCCGGGCCGCGGCGCTCGCCGAGGAGGGCAGGGCCCTGTCCATGCTGGAGTGCGCCGTCGACCATCTGCGCCGCTCCCCGAGCCGCTACGAGTACGCGGCCGCGCTGGTGGACCACGGCGCGGCGCTCCGGCTGGACGGCCAGTGCGCCCGCGCCGCCGAACAGCTCCGCGAGGGGCTCGGCCTCGCCGAGGAATGCGGGGCGGACGGCGTCGCGAAGAAGGCGCGGGAGGAACTGGCGGCCGTCGGGTTGTGACACGTCGTGACAAGGGGAGGGGTGGCCGCCGAAGCCGCCCCTCACTCGTCGCGGGGGAGCGGCCTCAGCCGGACCAGCGCCAGTCGGCGACCTCCGGCAGGTCCGTGCCGTGCTCGCGGATCCAGTCGTGGTGCCGGGCGCGTACGTCCGCCATGGCCTGGCGCACGCCGGTGGCCCGCACGGCGAGGTCCGGCACCCGGTCGATGACGTCCATGACGAGCCGGTAGCGGTCCAGGTCGTTGCGGACCACCATGTCGAACGGCGTGGTCGTCGTGCCCATCTCCTTGTAGCCGCGCACATGCAGGTCGGCGTGGCCGGGCCGCCGGTAGGCGAGCCGGTGGATCAGCCAGGGATAGCCGTGGTACGCGAAGATCACCGGCCGGTCCGGGGTGAACAGGGCGCTGTAGTCGCGGTCGGTCATGCCGTGCGGGTGGTCCTCCCGCGGCATCAGCCGGGTCATGTCGACGACGTTGACGACGCGGACGGCCAGCTCGGGCAGGTGCTCGCGGAGCAGGCCCGCCGCGGCTAGCGTCTCCTGCGTCGGCACGTCGCCGGCGCAGGCGAGGACGACATCCGGCCCGGCGCCCCGCCGCTCGGTCCCCGCCCACTCCCAGACGCCCGCGCCGCGCGCGCAGTGCGCGCGGGCCTGCTCCAGGTCGAGCCAGTCGAACGTCGGCTGCTTCCCGGCGACCACGACGTTGACGGTGTCCCGCGTGCGCAGCACATGATCGGCCACGCACAGCAGGGTGTTGGCGTCCGGCGGCAGGTACGCGCGTACGGCGTGCGGGCTCTTGTTCAGGATGTGGTCGATGAAGCCGGGGTCCTGGTGGGAGAAGCCGTTGTGGTCCTGGCGCCAGACGTGCGAGGTCAGCAGGTAGTTGAAGCCCGGCACCGGGGCGCGCCAGGGGATCGCGCGGGCGCTGTCGATCCACTTCACGTGCTGGGCGGCCATGGAGGCGACGATGTGCGCGAACGCCTCGTACGAGGAGAACAGCCCGTGCCGCCCGGTGAGCACGTACCCCTCCAGCCACCCCTGGCACAGGTGCTCGGAGAGCACCTCCATCACCCGCCCGTGCGGCCCCAGATGCTCGTCCGTCGCGAGCGTCTCTGCCTGCCACGCCTTGTCCGTCGCCGCGTACAGGTCCTGCAGCCGGTTGGAGGCCGTCTCGTCCGCGCCCATCACCCGGAAGTCGCGGCGCTGGGCGGTGTCGGCCATCACCTGGCGCAGCAGCCCGCCGAGCACCTTCGTCGGCTCGTGCGACTGGTCGCCGGGCTTGTCGACCTGCACGGCGAAGTGCTTCAGGTCGGGCAGCGGCAGTTCCCGTACGAGCCGGCCGCCGTTGGCGTGCGGATTGGCGCCGAGCCTGCGATCGCCCGAGGGCACGCAGGCCAGCACCTCGGGGCGCGGGCGGCCGTCGGGGTCGAACAGCTCGTCCGGCGCGTAACTCCGCAGCCAGCTCTCCAGCTGCCGCCGGTGATCGGCGTTCTCCCGCACGCCGGCCAGCGGCACTTGATGCGCGCGCCACGTGTTCTCGACAGGCTGCCCGTCCACCTCCGCCGGTCCGGTCCAGCCCTTCGGGGTGCGCAGCACGATCATGGGCCAGCGGGGCCGCCGCGTCTCGCCGTCCACCCGCGCCGCCCGCTGATGGGCGGCGATGCGGTCGAGGGCCAGGTCCATCGCGGCGGCCACGTCCTGGTGGACGCGGGCCGGGTCGTCGCCCTCGACGTGCAGCGGCTCGTGGCCGTAGCCGCGCAGCAGGGAGTCCAGCTCGTCCTGGGGCAGACGCGCCAGCACGGCGGGGTTGGCGATCTTGTAGCCGTTGAGATGGAGGATCGGCAGGACCGCGCCGTCGTGCACCGGGTCGAGGAACTTGTTCGCGTGCCAGGACGCGGCGAGCGGCCCCGTCTCGGCCTCGCCGTCGCCGATCACACAGGCGGCCAGCAGCTGAGGGTTGTCGAGCGCCGCGCCATAGGCGTGCGCGAGGGAGTAGCCCAGCTCACCGCCCTCGTGGAAGGAGCCGGGCACCTCGGGCGCCGCGTGGCTCGGCACCCCGCCGGGGAAGGAGAACTGCCGGAAGAGCCGGGTCATCCCGGCCTCGTCCCGGCCGAGGTCCGGGACCACGTCGCCGTACGAACCGTCCAGCCAGGCGCCCGACAGCACGGCCGGCCCGCCGTGGCCGGGGCCCCACACGCAGACCGCGTCGAGATCGCGGGCCGTGATCACCCGGTTGAGGTGCGTGTAGACGAGGTTGAGGCCGGGGCAGGTGCCCCAGTGTCCCAGCAGCCGGGGCTTGATGTGCTCGGGCCGCAGCTCCTCGCGGAGCAGGGGGTTCCCGGTGAGGTACAGCTGGCAGGCGGCCAGGTAGTTGAGGGCGCGCCAGTGTGCCAGCAGGTGGTCGAGTTCGTCCGCGTCGAGCGGCGTACGCGTCTCCATGAGCAGCCCTTCGTCGGGTACGGGCGACTATGGCCCGCCTCCCCGCAGCGCGCCCGGACATGCGCGTCCGGGCGGAGCGGGACCGGACCCGCCTCAGGACGCGCGTCGGGACGACTTCTTGGCGGCGGCCTTCTTCGTGGCCTTGGCGGCGCCCTTCTTCGCCGTGCTCTTCTTGGCCTCGGTGCCTTTCGCGGTGCTCTTCGTCGTGCTCTTCGCCGTGCCGGTGCTCTTCGCGCCGTCCTTCGCGGTGCTCTTCTTCGCGGCGGACTTCTTGGCGGACGCGGCGGACTTGGCGGTGCTACGGGCCGTCCGCCCGCCGGCCCCGCTCCTGCTGGCCCTGTCTTCCCTATCTCCCTTGTCTTCCTTGTCCGCGCGGTCGATCGACGCCTGGAGGGCGGACATGAGGTCGATGACATTGTCCGGCGCGGCGGTGGTCTCCGTCTTCGCGGCGGGCGTCTTCTTGTCCAGCCGGGCGGTGACCAGCTCGTCGAGGGCGCGCTGGTACTCGTCCTCCAGATCGTCGAGGTCGAAGTCCTCCGAAAGGGTGTCCATGAGGCTCGTGGCCATCTTCAGCTCCTGCGGCCGCACGGTCACGGAGTCGGGCGGCGCGAGGCCGGCGCTGTCGCGGATCTCGTCGGGCCAGTACATGGTGTGCACCATCATGAGGTCGTCCTGGACGCGCAGCAGGGCCAGCGACTCCCGCGTCCGGATCGTGATCTTGCTGACGGCGACCCGGTCCGTCTTCTTGAGCGTCTCGCGCAGCAGCACGTACGGCTTGTTCGCGGCGCCGCTCTCGGGAGCGAGGTAGTAGGAGCGCGCCAGCTGCAGCGGCGTGATCCGGTCGGCGTCCACGAAGGCGAGCACGTCGATGAGGTTCTTGCTGGGCAGCGGGAGGTCGGCCAGGTCGTCCCTGGTCAGGATCGCGGTACGGCCCTCGTCGTCCTCGTAGCCCTTGGCGATGTGCTCGTAGCCGACCTCCTCCCCGCACACGGAGCACACGCTCCGGCGGCGGATGCGCCCGCCGTCCTTGTCGTGGACCTCGTGGAGCCGGACGCCGTGGTCCTCGGTGGCCGCGTACAGCTTGACCGGCACGGAGACCAGCCCGAAACCAATCGCCCCTTTCCACATGGTTCGCATAATTTTGTACCTCCATGGGGAATTTCCACACTATGCCCACATCGCCGGACCGGCAGGCCGTGGAGTTCGACGGCCACCACCTCTCCCTGAGCCACCTGGACCGCGTGGTCTTCCCCGCCTCGGGACACACCAAGGCCCAGCTGCTCCACTACTACGCCACGGTCGCCGACGCGATGGTGCCGCACACCGCCGACCGCCCCGCCTCCTTCGTCCGCGCCCCGGAAGGCCCCGCGGGGCAGTCCTGGTACGCCAAGAACCCGCCCGGCGGCACCCCCGACTGGGTGCGCCTGGTGCCCGTACCCGGCAAGGACGGGCCCGTCGACCACATCACCGTCGACTCGACCGCCGCGCTGGTGGCGATGGCGAACCTCGGCGCGTACGAATTCCACGT
The DNA here is from genome assembly GCF_040654795.1 of Streptomyces sp. NPDC050617. NCBI lineage: Bacteria > Bacillati > Actinomycetota > Actinomycetes > Kitasatosporales > Streptomycetaceae > Streptomyces > Streptomyces sp. NPDC050617. The sequence goes on from NZ_JBFAIS010000030.1 coordinate 73,157, forward strand.
CCCGCAGTGGACCGGCGCGGCGGGACCGGACGGCCACGACCGCCTCGTACTCGACCTCGACCCCGGACCCGGCACGGACCTGGTGGTGTGCTGCCGGGTCGCGCTGCGGCTGCGGCAGCTCCTGGACGACGACGGGCTGACGGCCTGCCCCGTGGTCTCCGGCTCGAAGGGGATGCACCTGTACGCGCCGCTGCGCCCGGCGGCGGGCCGCGCCGTGAGCACGTACGCCAAGGAGCTGGCCACCCGGATAGAGGACGAGCACCCCCGGCTGGTCGTCGTGACGATGGCGCGCGACGCGCGCGCCGGGAAAGTGCTCATCGACTGGTCGCAGAACACGACCGCCAAGACGACAGCCGCGCCGTACACGCTGCGGCTGCGCGAACGCCCGCACATCGCGACGCCGGTCGACTGGGACGAGGTCGAGGGCTGCCGCACGCCAGGGGACCTCGCCTTCACACCGGAACAGGTCCTGGACCGGGTGGCCGGGCGCGGCGACCTGCTGGCACCGCTCCTCGGGGAGGAGGCGCGGGGGCGGCTTCCCTGAGGCAGCCGCGGACCGGTCGCAGACCCGTGCCGACCAGGCCGTACGCCGTCCGGGGGACAGGGCGGCCGACCGCGTGTGAACCGCGGCCGGTCGGGCGAGATCTCGGCCATGGCCAGCCAGCCCGCGCCGCCCACGCCCCTGCCCCGGATCGCCCCCATGCTCGCGACCGCGGGGCGGCTGCCGGTCCCGGGGCCGGCGGAGCTGTGGGCGGCCGAGACCAAGTACGACGGGCAGCGGAGCGTGCTGTATCTCCCCGGAGACGGCTCGGCGGAACTGCGCGCCCGCTCCGGCGCCGACATCACCCGCGCGTACCCGGAACTGAGCGCCCTGGGCGGCGCCCTCGCGGACGTCACCGCCGTACTGGACGGGGAGATCGTCGCGCCCGATAGCCGGGGCCGCCCGGACTTCGAGCGGCTGCAGCCCCGGATGGCGCTCTCCGGATCGCCCGCCAAGGCCGCCCGCCTGGCGCGGGACGTCCCGGTCCGGCTGATCCTCTTCGACGCCATGTTCCTCGACGGCCGCGACCTGACCGGGCTTCCGTACGCCGAGCGCCGCCGCCTGCTGGAGGGGCTGGACCTGCGGGGCGCGCACTGGTCGACGCCGGCCGCCGTCGTCGGCCACGCGCAGCAGGCGCTGGACGCCACCCGCGAGCAGGGCCTGGAGGGCATCGTGCTCAAACGGACCGACTCCGTGTACGAACCGGGGACCCGCTCCCGCGCCTGGATCAAGATCCGGCACGTCCGCACCCTGGACGCGATCGTCGGCGGATGGGTACCGGGCCGGGGCCGGCTGACCGGGCTTCCGGGGGCGCTGCTCGTAGGACAGCGCCAGGACGGCGGCGCGCTGCGCTATCTGGGCAGCGTCGGCACCGGATGGAGCGAGCGCGAGCGCGCCGCCATCGCCGATCTGCTGCGGATCTCCGCGATCGACCGCTGCCCCTTCGACACCGTGCCGCCGGTGGCCGGCGCCCGGTGGGTGCTGCCGCGCTTGGTCGGCGAGATCGGGTACGCGACCCGCACGCGCGCCGGACTCCTGCGGCACCCGTCATGGCACCGGCTGCGACCGGATCTGGCGCCCGAGGACATCGACTGACCGATGTCGTTGGTGCGTGCGCGCCCGCCCCGGATACGGGCCGGGGCTCCGTGAGCCAGGGCGTACGCGCGTACGTCGTACCGTCACGAAGCCCCCCGTACCGCCCGTCACGAGGACTCGGTCGCGCTCCTCAGCAGGTCCCCTGTCGCGTCGATGGCGGCCGTGAGCGCCTTCGGCTCGGGGGCGAGGGCGGCCAGGATGTCGTCGACGCCGCGCAGCCCCGCTCGGTCGAGCAGCGTCTTCTCGTTGGTGACCCACTCGCCCCGCGCCGCCAGCACCGCGTGCGCCGCCTGGCAGGCGGCGGTGGCGATGGCGCCCGCGCAGTCGGCCAGGCGGCCGTGCTCGGCGTGGGCGGAACGGGCGTAGGCGAGCGTCAGTTCCGCCGTTCCCCGCCACTGCTCGAACGCCGTGCGCCGCAGCGGCTCCGGGTACTCGGGGCGGGGCAGCTCCCCGTGGAGCACCTTGTTGACGGCCAGTTCGGCGACGACCAAGTACGTCGGGATTCCGGCGAGATGGAACATGAGGCGTTCGACGCCGAACCGCCCCTCGCGGGCCTCGGCGAGCTGGTGCTCGACGTCGTCGAGGACGCGGTAGTGCACGTCCACGGAACGCTCGCCGACCTTGAGCCAGGCGCCGCCGTTGAACACCCCGCCGCCCCACGCGCCGATCTCGGAGACCTCACCGGGCCAGCCGAGCGCGCGCAGGCTGTCGGGGGAGAACTCGCCCCGGTAGTAGACGGCGAAGTCCCAGTCGCTGTCGGGCCGGTGGGTCCCGGTGGCCCGCGACCCTCCCAGGGCGACCGCCCGCACGGCGGGCAGGCCCGCGAGCTGTTCCGTCAGGCGGGCAGCGAAGGCTTCGTCGTCGTCCGGGTGCATGGGGGAGAGGATAGTGGCGGGCCGGACGGGCCGTTCCTCGGGGTCGTTCCGTGGCGGTCACGGAGTCCGCCGGGTGCGGGCCCACTCCAGGAGCCAGCGGGCCGTCCAGGTGTTGATGACGCGCTCGGCGGGGATGCCGCACTCCTCGGCGCGGGCACAGCCGAGGATCTGCCAGTCCAGCTGGCCCGGCGCGTGGGCGTCGCTGTCGATCGCGAACAGGACCCCGGCGTCCAGGGCCTGGCGGATCAGACGCCGGGGCGGATCGAGGCGGTCCGGCCGGCTGTTGATCTCGACCGCGGTGCCGAACCTCGCGCAGGCCGCGAACACCATCGCCGCGTCGAACCGCGACTCCGGGCGCCCCTTTCCGGTCACGAGCCGCCCGGTGCAGTGCCCCAGCACGTCCACCAGCGGGCTGGCGGCCGCCGCCACCAGCCGCCGCGTCATCGCCGCCTCCTCCATCCGGAGCTTGGAGTGCGCCGAGGCCACGACCAGGTCCAAGCGGTCCAGCAGCCCCGGCTCCTGGTCCAGCGAGCCGTCGGCGAGGATGTCGCACTCGATGCCGGTCAGCAGCCGGAAGCCCTTACCGAGCCGCCGGTCGACCTCGTGCACGGCCTCGATCTGCTTCCGCAGCCGCTCGGGCGTCAGCCCGTTCGCGATGCGCAGCCTGGGGGAGTGGTCGGTGAGCACGGCCCACTCATGGCCCACGGACCGCGCGCCGCGGGCCATCGCCTCGATGGGGCTGCCGCCGTCCGACCAGTCCGAGTGCAGATGGCAGTCGCCGCGCAGCGCCTCGCGGAGGGCGCCGCCGCCCTCCGCGAGCGGCGTCTCGGCCTCTTCCTCCAGCCGGGCCAGATACTCCGGCACGTCACCCGCGAGCGCCTCGGAGACCACTCGCGCGGTCTTGGGGCCGATGCCCGTCAGCTCGGTCAGCGTCCCGGCTGCGGCGCGCTCCGCGGGCTCCCCGGCCGGCAGCGAGGCGATGACGTCCGAGGCGGTGCGGAACGCCTGCACCCGGTACGTGGGGGCCTGCCCGCGCTCCAGCAGGAACGCGATACGGTCCAGCGCCTCCACCGGTTCCATCGCTCACCCGCCTGCCGCCCCACGCGCGCGTCGGCCTCACGGCGCGTCGCCGTGTCGGCCCTCGTTTCCCGAGGCCATGACCATGATCCGGCCGGGCGGCCCGCTCGGCAACAGATGCCCTGGCGGCGCGGGCGGGTCAGGCGGCGCAGGCAGGTCAGGCGACCTCGCCGCCGCTCCCTGTACTGCCGCTGCCACGGCCACCGGTCCCTCGGACCTCCAGTCCGTCGAGCAGCTTCCGGGTCGCCTCGGCCACCGCGTCGACGGCCTCGTCGAACACGACCCGGTTGTGGGCGGCGGGCGCGCGGAACCCGGAGACCTTGCGCACGTACTGCAACGCCGCCGCCCGGATGTCCTCGTCGCTGACATCCGGGGCGATGGGCGGCCGGAGGATTTTAATGCTGCGGCACATGCGCTCAGCGTAGAGGGAGAGCGCCGGCCGGGCGCGCGGTCGGCGAGATGGCATGTCCGCGCCTCGATCCGTGTTACCGGCGGGGTCACAGAGGGCATCACCACAGTGACGAGGCGTCATCGCGCGGCGCAGGCCACCCGCGCGGCCCGTCCATCCCCCCACACGATCAGGAGCAGTACGTGATCCACGCTACGCCCGTGCCCGGAGACATCGGGCTCACCCAGATATCCGGCACCACCGGAAAGCTCATCCGCTTCGGCCAGTGGCTCAACGGCAACGGATTCGCCGACTACGAACACGCCTTCCTCGTCCTGCCCGACGAACGCCTCCTGGAAGCCGAACCCGGCGGCGCCCGCGTCAAGTCCCTCTCGGAGTACGACGACGCGGACGTCGTGTACGCCTGCCCCGACGGTCTGACCGAAGAGCAGCGCGGAGCCGTGTGCGAGGCGAGCGACCGGTACGTCGGAGTGGAGTACAGCTTCCTCGACTTCCTGGCCATCGCCGCGCACCGCGTCCACCTGCCGGTGCCGGGGCTGCGCCGCTACGTGGCCAGCACGAAGCACATGATCTGCTCCCAGCTCGTCGACCAGTGCTACCAGGACGCCGGCGCGCACCTGTTCGCCGACCGGCGCTGGTCCGGCTACGTCACGCCGGGAGCGCTCTACACCCTGCTGGCCGGGTCCGGCGACGACGCGCCCGACAGCACCGCGTCCAACAGCACCGCGTCCAACAGCACCGCTCGTGACGCCGCTCGCGTCGCGGAGCCGGGCGAGGAGCGCCGAGCCGCTTAGGGCGCGCCGCGGAGCACCGTGAGGCGCCGCGTCAGGCGGGGACGATGTTGATGCCGTCGTCCTCGATCTCGCCTCTGATGTCGCACCACGCGGTGGAGACGCCGGACTTGTTGGCCTTGATGACGTTGCCGAAATGTGTGTAGTGGACCCCGTTGCCGTAGCACTTGATGGCGATCTTCCACTTCTCGGGCATGGCGTCACAGCTCGCGTAGGCGCCCTTGTGTCCGGCGCTCCCCGTGATGCGGGCGATCCCGCAGCTCAGCGCGCCCGCGGAGGAGGCCGGCGCGCTGATGATGACGAGCCCGCCGGCCGCGACGACGAGCGAGGCGGCGGTGGCGGCGAGACGGCGACGGGTCTGCATGGAGGTCCCCCTGCGGTCGAGTGGCGCTCTGAAATGGCGCTCTGAAGTCGAGCGGCGCGCTGAAGTCGACGAGATCTTGGCACGGACCCGCTCCGCCGGTCCCTCGCTAACGCGCCACACTTCACAGTGAGCAATCGGCCATTCCGCTTTCTCGGTTCCCTCCTGGGTTCTTCGCGGTCTCCTCGTCCTCGTCCGTACGGTCCCGGCCGGCCCGGCGCCCGCTGTCCCTGCCACGGAGTGGCCCTTCAGACCAGGAGAATTCCGGCCAGGACGGTACTCACCCCTTCGAACGAATTGACCAAGCGCCCGCCACCTGGCAAACCGTGGTCATATGCCGAAGCAGGGCAGGGGAATTCTCGATTCATGCCCCAACCCGCCCTGAAATAAGGTTCATTGGGGACGGGAGTCCCGCGCTCTCCCGCTGACGTCAACGTCTGTTCAAGGGCGCAGAGCGGCGGTGACATGGAACGAGGTGCCTCGTGACCGCGGACCGGGTCCGTTCCCTCTCGCTCTGTACTGTGGCGCGGTCGGCCGCCGACGGCATACGGAGGCCCGCCCTCCCGCGGCCGGCCTCAGCAGAGTCGCTGGTGGGGCCCCGTACGCCGGTGAGCCGCGCGGCCCGTGGACACGGTCCGTACGGCGTCGAGGGACGGCCGTGACCGGTGGCCTCGACCTGCCCGCGGCCGGCGGAGTGCCGCCGCGGCGACCGAGCCGCCGGCTGGAGATCTCCTTCGAAGCGTTCCACGAATTCCACGCCCGCAAATGGCTGGAATACGCCCGCCTGCACACCGGTGACGCACTCGGCGCGGAGAAACTCACCCAGGCCGTCTATCAGCAGCTGGCCGACCACTGGGCGCACGTCCTGCTCCAGCCCTCCGTGGACTCCTACGCCTGGACGGTGTTCAAGGAGCACATCGCCGAATGGTTCCTGAACAACGGCCGCAGCACGGCGGCGGCGCAGACGGCCGCTCTCACCGCCGTCGCCCGCGTGCTGCTGCGGAAGTACGGGCAGCAACTCGCCCTGCTGGACGACCGCACGGGCCCCCGCGGCGGAATGTCGCGGCTTCCCGAGCGGCAGTGCGACGTGGTGGTGCTGCGCTTTGTGATCGGCTATTCGGAGGACCGGATCGGCGCGCTGCTCAATGTGGACGCGACCGTGGTCCGTTCCCACGCGCGGCACGCGAAACGCAGGATCGTCGCCGAATTGGGAGGGGCGCGAGGACCGTATGAGGAGGGCTGAACCCTGTTCCGCCTCGGGCCGCTCGCCTACGCCCCCTCCTCGCCTACGCCCCCTCCACCGGCTCCCCGTGCCACGAGTGCCACAGAGCCGCGTACGCGCCGCCTCCCGCCACCAGTTCGTCGTGCGTGCCCAGCTCGGTCAGCCGTCCCCCGTCCATCACGGCCACGCGGTCCGCGTCGTGGGCGGTGTGCAGCCGGTGCGCGATGCTGATGACCGTCCGGCCCTCCAGCACGGCCGCCAGCGCCCGCTCCGTATGGCGCGCCACCGTCGGGTCCAGCAGGGCGGTGGCCTCGTCGAGTACGAGCGTGTGCGGATCGGCCAGGACGACGCGTGCCAGGGCCAGTTGCTGGGACCGGGCGCCGTCCGGCCGGTTGCCCTCCGCGCCCAGGTCCGTGTCCAGGCCGTCCGGCAGCTCGGCCGCCCACTCGGCGCCGACCGCCGCGAGCGCCGCGCGCAGCTCCGCGTCCGTGGCGTGCGGCGCGGCGATCAGCAGGTTGTCCCGCACGGAGCCGAGGAAGACGTGATGCTCCTGAGTCACCAGCACGACGTGCTCGCGCAGCAGGTCCGGGGCCAGCCCGGAGATCGGCACGCCGCCCACCGTCACCGACCCCGCCCCCGGCGCCTCGACGCCCGCCAGCAGCTTGCCCAGCGTCGACTTCCCCGCGCCCGAGGGCCCGACCAGCGCCAGCCGCTCGCCGGGCCGCACCGTCAGATCGACCCCGCGCAGGACGTCCGCGCCGCCGTCGTACGCGTAACGCGCGCCCGTCACCTCGATCCGGTCGCCGGCCGGTGCGGCGGAGGCGCTCCGCGGCGGACGCGGCGCGCCGCTCAGCCCCTCGACCCTCGCGAAGGACGCGCCGCTGCTCTGCACCTGCTCCACCTGCAGCAGGATCGTGTCCAGCGGCGTGGACAACTGCCGCAAGTACAGCGCCGCGGCCACGACCGTGCCCAGATTCATCGTGTCGTGGGCGTGCAGCGCGCCGCCGATCAGCAGGACGGCGACCGGGGGCAGCACGTAGGAGACGTCCACGGCGGGGAAGAGCACCGAACGCAGGCCCAGCGTCCGGGTCCGGGTCCGGCGGCACCGCTCGATCGCCTCCTGGCACGCGATCAGCCGGCGCTCCTGCAAGCCGAGGGCCTCGACCGTACGGGCGCCCGTGGCGCCGGCCGCGAGGACCTCCGCCAGCGCCGAGTTGGCCGCGCCCTCGTCGAGATAGGCGGTGCGCGCCCGGCGCAGATACCAGCGCGTGGCGTACCGGATGCCGATCAGCGAGAGCACCCCGCACATGCCGAGGAGGGGTTCGAGGAAGAAGACCGCGCCGAGGATGAACAGCGCCTCGACCGCGGCGACGAACACCTCGGGCGCGGCGTCGCGCAGGGTGGTGCCGACGCTCGCGACGTCGGTCGTGCCGCGGGCCGTCAGGTCGCCCGTACCGGCGCGCTCCACGACCGAGGCGGGCAGCGCGAGGGCCCGGTCGACGAACTGCTCGCGTACGCGCGCCGAGGTCCGTTCGCCGAAGCGGTGCCCGACGCGGCGGGCGAAGCGCGCCAGGATGAGCTGGGCCAGGGCGAAGACCAGGATGACGAGCGCGTACCGGTCCACGGTGCCCAGCCCCTCGCCGGCGCCGACCGCGTTGATGATGCGGCCGAGCAGCCAGGGGCCGACGAGACCGGCGGCCGCGGCCAGCGCGTTGAGGACGAGCAGGGCGGCGAAGGCCCGCCCGTCCCGCCGGATCAGCCGGAGCGCGGCCCGGCGCACCTGGGGCGGTCCGGCGACGGGCAGCCGGCCGGGAGGCCCGGCCGCTGTGCCGGAGCCGGTCGCCGGGTCGGGGGCGGTCGTCATCGGGCGGCCTCCTGCGACCTCGTGTCGGATGAGCCGCGGTCCGGGGCCGTGCGGCTGTCGCCGTCCGGGGCCGGGCTCCCGGCCGGTGCGGTCGGGCCGCCCGCGCCCCGCGCCACCAGCGCGCGGTAGCCCGTGCTCTCGCGCAGCAGCTCCCGATGGCCGCCGACGGCGGCTACGCGGCCGTCCTCCAGGTAGTACACGGTGTCCGCCCGGTCCAGCAGCAGCGGGGAGGAGCCCGTGACGACGGTCGTACGGCCGGCGCGGAACGCGCGCAGCCCGTCGGCCATGGCCGCCTCGGTGTGCGCGTCGACCGCCGAGGTCGGTTCGACGGCCAGCAGCACCTCGGGGTCGGCCAGCAGCGCCCGCGCCAGCCGGACGCGCTGCCGCTGGCCGCCGGAGAGGTTGCGGCCCTGCGCGTCGATGTGGGAATCGAGGCCCTTCGGCAGGCCGAGGACGATGTCCTGCGCGGCGGCGGCGCGCAGGGCCCGGCCGACGGCTCCCGAGCCGGATACGCGGGGCCCGGCGCCTCGATCGGATTCACCGAGCCCGGCGCCTCGATCGGATTCACCGGGTCCGGCGCCTCGATCGGGTTCACCGGGCCGGGCGTCCGCGCCGGATCCGTCGAGTGCGGCGGGGTCCGCGCGGCCGGCGACGACCTCGCGCAGCGTTCCGGAGAACAGATCGGCCTCGTTGTCCGCCACCATGATCCGCTCCCGCACGTGCGTCAGGTCGACGTCCCCGAGGCGTACGCCGCCCCAGGTCGCCGCCGACTCGGCGAACCGGCCGAGGCGGTCGACGACGGCCGCGGTCTCCGACGGTCGGGCGCCGGCCAGAGCGGTCAGCTTCCCGGGGGCGATCTCGACGCCGGACTCCGGGTCGCGCAGCGCCGACGGCGGCCCGGGGGCGTCCACCGCGGCCCCGCTGCCCGCGAGATCGGGCTCCAGGTCCAGGAGGCGGATGACGCGCCGCGCGGCGACCAGGCCCCGGCTGAGGTCGTAACCGCCCTCGATGAAGAACGCCACCGGCACCACCAGGACAGCCACATAGCCGTAGACCGCCACGAGTTCGCCCACGCTGATCGTGCCCTGGGCGGCCATCCGGGCCGCGAGCCAGGTCACGGCGGCGAGGAACAGCGTCGGCAGCCCGAGGCCGAGGGCCTGGATCCAGCTCGTCACCGAGCCGACCCGGTACCCCTCCGCCTGGAGCGCCCGCGAGCCCTGCCGGTAGCGCTCGGCGAAGACCTCCTTGCCGCCCAGGCCGTTCAGGACCCGCAGGCCCCCGGCGAGGTCCACGAAGCGGGCGGTGAGCGCGCCCTGGTGCTCCCGGTACGCGCTCTCCCGGCCCTGCAACCGCTCCAGCAGCGGGCCGAGCACGACGGCGAGCAGCGGCACCCCGAGCAGCACCACGACGGCGAGCAGCCAGGAGACGGACAGCAGCAGCGCGGCGACGACGATGTACGAGAGGACCGCGCCGACGCCCGGACCGGTGATGGTCAGGGTCTGGCTGATGGTCTGGACGTCGCCCATCCCGATGGTGACGATCTCGCCGGCCGTCATCCGGCGGGGCAGCGCGGCCCCCAACCGGGCCGTCTGGAGCGCCACGACCCGCACGGTGCGGAAGGCGGCGTCCATCCGGACCCTGGTCATGGTGCGGTGCCGCATGATGGCCAGCCAGGCGTTGAGCACCCCCACGCCGAGCAGCGCCGCCGCCCAGCCGACCAGCGCGCCGGTCCGGTCCGCCCGCAGCCCGTCGTCGATCGCGCGGGAGAGCACGTACGGCGGCAGCGTCAGGCCGACCATCCAGAGACTGCCCAACAGCGCGCCGACGGCGACCCGGTGACGCTGACTGGCCGCCAGCCACCAGAGATAGCGGCCGGCGCTACGGCGATCAGGCGTACCCGGATTCATCCCCGAATCTGTCATCTGCCGAACTTTAGTAAGCACCGGACGTAAATGGCCATAAGAGATTGGCGAAGGAGCTGTCAGGGAACAACAAGAAGAGCACGCGAGGGGCGCGCGGGCGCTTCGAGAGCGCCCACAAGAAGAGGAGCACGGCCGGGCCTTCAGGGCGTATCCGCCTTTATCCCGAGTACGTCTCGCGAAACCTTTGATGCCGTCCCTCGTACGAGGGACAGTGCTCTCGCTCCGGCGCGGGGCCAACGCCGATACTGCTATAGCGAGTTGTCGCTGTCCGCAACCCTGGAGGAGACCGGCATGCTTCACGGCATTGACGTCAGCAGTTACCAGAGCGAGAAATACCCGGTGGACGACATCGACTTCGCGTTCGTCAAGGTGACCGAGGGCACCTCGTACACGAACCCGAAGTGGGTGGCCCAGCGCGACCGGGCCCGCAAGGCGGGGCTCGTCGTCGGCTATTACCACTTCGGCAGCGGGGGCTCGATGTCCGCGCAGGGAGATTACTTCCTCGGCAAAATCAAGTTGAGGGCCGGAGACATCCTGTGTTTCGACTGGGAGAGCACCAGCGTGACGTGTGCGGAAAAGGACGCCTGGCTCGCCCATGTGAAGCGCAAGGCGCCCGGACACAAGGTCGTTCTCTACTGCAACCGCGATTACTGGCTGCACCGGGACACCACCAGCCAGGCCGGGGACGGCCTGTGGATCGCGGACCCGGAACACGCCGCCGGGCACCCCGCGGTCAAACACCCGTGGACCTTCCACCAGTACAGCTCCGCGGGAAATCTGGACCGGGACGTGGCGAATTTCGCCGACATGGACGCGCTGCGGTCCTGGGCCGGGGCGCCGAAGGCGGCGGCCGAGGCCGACGAGGCGCCACCTGAGGGCGAGCCCGTGTCCGGCTGACCAGGAGGGCCCCGCCGGTTCACCGTCCGGCAGGGCCCTCCTTCCGCGCGGTCTTTCCGTGCGGTTTTTTCGTGCGGTCCTCCCGCTCGGTCTTTCGCGAGGACGCCTCCGGCCGCTCGCGGGACGTGCGGCCGATCGCCGTTCAGCCCGCGTTCTCGGCCGCGTGCGGGCTCAGCGCGTCGAATCCGACCAGCGCGAACAGGAGCAGCCCGAGCAGAACCCGGTAGACCACGAAGGGCATGAAACTCCTGGACGAGATGAACCTCATGAACCACGCGATCACCGCGTAGCCCACCGCGAAGGCGATGACCGTGGCGAAGACCGTCGGCCCCCACGCGGTACGGCCGTCGCCCGCGTCCTTGAGCTCGAAGACGCCGGAGGCCAGCACCGCGGGCACGGCCAGCAGAAAGGAGTAGCGGGCGGCCGCTTCGCGGGTGTACCCCAGCAGCAGCCCGCCGCTGATCGTCGCGCCCGACCGGGACACCCCCGGCACCAGCGCCAGCGCCTGGCACGCGCCGTAGATCAGCCCGTCCTTGACGTCGAGGTCCGTCAGATCCTTGCGCCGCGTCGCGGCCCGGTGCCGCCCGCCGCCCTCGTCGCGCGCGGCCCGCCGGTCGGCGAAGCCCAGTACGACGCCCATCACCACGAGAGTGGTGGCGATCAGCCGCAGATCGCGGAACGGACCCTCGATGGCGTCCTTGAGCAGCAGGCCGAGCACGCCGATGGGGATCGAACCGATGATGACGAGCCAGCCCATCCGCGCGTCGCTGTCGCCCCGCACGCCCCTTCCGGTGACCGACCGGAACCACGCCGAGACGATCCGCGCGATGTCCTTGCGGAAATAGATCAGTACGGCGGTTTCGGTGCCGATCTGCGTGACCGCGGTAAAGGCCGCGCCGGGGTCGTTCCAGTCTGCGAAAGCCGCGGTGAGCCGCAGGTGGGCGCTGGAAGAGATCGGCAGGAACTCGGTCAGCCCCTGGACGAGCCCGAGGACGAAGGATTCGAACCACGACATGAGGCTTCTGCCATCCAAATGATGATCATGGCCGGACCGGCGACGGCGCGATCGGACAGGCTTTCCGGCTTTCCGGTTCCCGGCCGGCGCGGTGTGGCGGCCGCAGGCGATGATCCACCGGGCGGAAGTCAGCCTAGCGTCGCGAAGTGAACGTTTCGGTGAATTGCCGAAGTTCGCGTCGGGGGGTGGGGAACGTGGCGGAGAGCGGGGTGAAGAGCGAGGCGGAGAGCGTGCCGGGGAAGGAGCGGAAGAATTCCGGGAATCCGTCGCGATTCGCGAGCGCAACCGTCTCGGTGATCGGTCGGTGCGCAGGATGCGAGCGCGGGCTCATGTGCGTACGAGCCCCTGCGCGTAAGGGACCCGCGCCCGTAACCCGCGCGGGCAGCGCACTGGTCTGGCAGCGCAGTGGTCTGGTGGCGCAGTGGTCTGGTGGCGCCGAGGAAGGCGTCAGGCCGGTTCCGGCTCACCCGTCGTGTCGCGGGGGACCGAGAACACCCCGGCGCGGGCCGCGTGGTACGCCGCGTCGGCGGAGACCAGCGGAAGCTGCGCGTCGAGCGGGCGGCGGGAGACGAGCAGCCGGTAGTACAGCGGTGCCGCCGCCGCCGCGATGACCTCCTCCGCATCGGTGTCCGGGGGCAGTTCGCCGCGGTCCACCGCGTGGTGGATGATCGCGGAGGCGAGCCGCAGGCGCTCGCCGAGGGTGTCGCGCAGCACGTCCCCGGCGAACGGATCGCGGGATGCGGCGGAGACGATCCCTTCGAGGAACGCCTGGTTGCGCGCGGCCATGTAGAAGTCGCCGATGGCTTGGGCGAGGAGGCGCAAGTCCTGCTGGAGGCTGCCGGTGTCGGGGATCGCGACGGACGTCGCGCCCTCCCGGATCAAGGCGTCGCACATGATGCCCTCGACGGTGCGCCAGCGCCGCCGGATCGTCGCCGGATGGATGCCCGCGCGCTGGGCGACGCCCTCCACGGAGAGCGCGGCGTAGCCGCTGTCCGCGAGCTCGTCCAAGGCGGCGCTCAGCACGGCCTCGCGGGTACGGGCCGTGCGCCCGCCGGGACGGACCGAACCGGGGGAGGAACCGGGGGAGGAACCGGGGGAGGAACCTGGGGAGTGTGATCTGTCGTTCATCGCCCTGCATTGCGTGACGCGGTCGGTCCGGATAATGTCCCACGGAGCTTAATGCGCGCTATTGCGCATTAACAGGGTGGCCCTTCCTGCGGCCCCGTACCCGTTCCGCGTGCTCTCCTCATACGGGGGTTGAGGGAGGCACGGGAACGGGCGGGCGACCGCGGCTCGGGGGAGGGGCGCCCGCCGCCCGGGACCGGTCAGAGTTCGAGCCGGAAGGCGACCCGGTCCAGCGAAGGCCCGTCGTAGTCCGCGATCGGCTCCGACGGGACGAAGCCGAGGGCGCGGTGGAAGGCGATGGAGCGGTCGTTCTGCGGCGAGGTGATCGCCTTGACGACCGTACGGCCGTCCGCTCGCGCCCGGTCGAAGAACCGCTCGTACAGGAAACGGCCCAGGCCGCCGCGGCGCCAGGCGGGAGCGACCCCGCTGAAGTGGATGTACGCCTCCCGCGGGTCGGACGGGGAGAGGAACCCGATGACGAAGCCCGCCAGTTCGCCGTCGCGCTCGGCGATGAGGCTGGTGTCGTGGAAGTGGTTCACGAACACCCGGGTCAGGTCGCGGGAGGCGGGGCGGCCCCACCACTCGTCGACCACCGAGACGACGGCGTCGAAGTCCCGCGGCGCCGCCGCGCGCGTCGTGAAGGGCTCCAGCGTGCGGATCTCCGGCGCGCCGAGCTTCCTGCGGAACGCCACCCGGTCCTGGCCCGGCCCGTCGTAGTCGCTGTGCACCGGCAGACCGCCCGCCTCGCGGTCGCCCGTCTCCAGCGCGAAGCCCATGGCCCGGTGGAAGGCGACGGACCCGGTGTTCCCCGGCGAGGTGATGGCGCGCACCTCGGTCCGCCCGGCGGCCGCCGCGCGCTCGAAGAACGCGGTGTAGAGCCGTCGGGCCACGCCCTGCTTGCGCAGGCGCGGGTCCACGCCGACGAAGTGGATGTACGCCTCGTGCGCGCGGTCCGCGGAGTGGAAGCCCACCAGGAATGCGCGGACCCCCGTCTCGTCCTCCAGCACCAGACTGGTGTCCGCGAAGTGCTGGAGGAACAGCCGGGGCAGCAGCTGGGAGAGCTCCCGCGCCTGCTCAGGGGTGCGGGAGTCGCCCCACCACCGCTGTACGCACCTCACGAGCGCGGGGTGATCGGCTGTACGGGCCGGGCGTACGTCGTGCATGTCCTGCCTCCCAGTCGGTGTCGACGGCTTCGAAACCGAACCCTAGTCCGACGGCGCGGCCGGGCCGTGGGAGCCTCCGGTTGCGCGCGGGGCGGATGCGCGGATGCGCCGAGGCACGGGTGCGGCGCGGGTCGTACGGGCACGGCCGGCTCGCCCGTACGGGTACGGGCTGTACGTACACGGCCCGGCCGGGAGCGTACGGCGGCGGCGGGTCAGCTGGGCGTGGCGCTCGCGCGGGACGAGCCGTCGATCTTCGCGAGTATCCGGTGGAACTCCCGGCGTTCGGTCTCGTCGAGGACTTCGAAGATCGCGTGGAGTGCCTGGTCCTTGGAGTGGGAGCCGCCGGTGATGAGCGAGCGGCCGCGGTCCGTCAGGTCCACGAGCACTGCCCGGCCGTCCGTGCGGTCCGTCACGCGGCTGATCAGACCGTCCAGTTCCAGGGTGTCGAGCGATTCCGTCACGCTGCGGGCGGTGATCCCGAGCGTCTGGGCGAGCGCCGTCACGCGCGTGGAGCCGCGGTCGGCCAGGATCGTCAGAATCCGGCCGCGCGCGGGCGTCAGACCGTGTCGGGCGAGTCGCGCGTGGGCCTGGCTCCTGGCCCAATCCGCCACGGACAGGAGCAGTTCGGCGAGCTGCGCCGGAGCTGGGGTGTGGGAGGGCTGCATCAAATGGCAGTCAGTGTAAGGGGAGGCGTACGGGGCGTCAGCCGCCCTCTATTTCCGGGGACGGGCCGGTTTTGCCTGCTTCAGGGGGCCGGTGGGCCTTCGCCGGCCTTCTCACGTGCCGGATCGTGGTGCCGCGGGGAGTTCCGGGTGTGCTGGGCGCGCGGAGCAGGGTCGCACTTTCGAGTGTTCGGCGACGAGCGGGGAGGACGGCCGCGCGTACAGGCGGACAGCCGGTGAGCTGGGAAGGCGCCCGCGCGTGCACACGGAGAGCCGGTGAGCTGGGACGGCATCCGCGCGTGCAGGTGGACAGCCGGTGAGCTGGGAGGGCATCCGGTCGTAGACGCGGGTACGGGTATGCGTACGCGCGTAATGGCCCGGTCAGGTCCGTGTCCGCGGTGGTTCAGCGGGCGAGGTCCGCGGTTTCGGGCATTCGCCGGCCGACGCACGGAGCCGGGCCCGCTTACGCCAGGCGACGATCAGCGCGCCGAGCGCGCTCAGCGCGATGAAACCCATCGAGGCGAGGAAGACGGGCGAACCCGGTTCGGCCGCGGTGCTGCCCGCGATCACGTACGCGGCGGTGTTCGGGATGCTGCCCAGGGCTGTCGCCAGCAGGAACGCGAACCAGCCCATCCGGGAGACCGCCGCGCAGTAGTTCGCGGCGGCGAAAGGCACTCCGGGGAACAGCCGGAGCGCCAGCATCGACCGGAACCCGTGCCGGCTCAGCAGCCGGTCCGCGCCCGTCAGCCACCGCCCGCGCACCAGGGGCCGCAGCGCGCTCTGCCCCAGCACCCGGCCCAGCCCGAAGGCGATGCCTGAGCCCAGGACCGTACCCGCCAGCGCGGAGACGGTCCCGGCCTGCGCACCGAACAGCGCGCCCGCCGCCAGATTGAGGAACGGGCGCGGTACGAACGCCGCGGTGCACAGCCCGTACGCCACACCGAACAGCACCACGGCCGCCCCGCCCGACAGCTGCGGCGGCCAGCCCTCCGCGAGCAGCCGCTGCGGCTGCGCCACCAGCACGGCCGCCGCCGCGCCGCCGAGCAGCACGAGGAGCAGGCCCAGCCGGGACCACGGGGAGAGGAGGACGCGGGCGCAGCGCGCGGCGAGGCCGGGGGAGGGCGCGGCGAGATCGAGCACCGCTGGAGCCTAACCGACGACTCGGCGGCGCGCCTGTGCTGTGCGCGGGAGACAGCGCCATCACGTGTGCATGCTCGTACCGGCCGGAGGCGCTGCCGAGGCCTTGGCGATGCCGCCGCGCCTTGGCCGCGGTATTCGCCATACGACGTGCGGACGGCAGGTTTGGGCGAAGGTGACATTGCCCAAGGAAAGCGTTCGTAACGGAGATTCCGGCCCGTTCGCCGGCTGTGTGGTCGCTGCTAATCTCCGACTGCACTTCATGTCCAGGATTCACCACCGACGACGAGGACGGCGACCAGCAGGGCTTGCCGGGGGAAGCTGTGGTGTTGCTGCACGATGACCGTTGAACTGCGCGTACATGTGAATGACGGCGGAGAGCTGGAAGACCTGCGCGAGTGGATGGGCGGGCACCCCGGGGTCGCGGTGCGGCCCGTGGCGCGGGCGCCGGAGCGGAACAGCCAGGGCACGGTGTGGGATTTCCTGTCGGTGGTCTGCGCGACCGGCGGGCCGGTGGTGGCCGCGGTACGGGCGTTGCAGCTGTGGATCGAGGCGCAGGTAACGGAGATCGAGGTCGAGGCAGGCGATCGGCGCATCAAAGTGACGAGCCGGAATGCGGGAACCGTGCTGCCGCAGGTTCTCGCCGCGGCCCAGGCACTGCAGGCGGCGCCGTCGGAGCCAACGGAGGGCTCGGATGAACCCGCGTGACGACATCGACTTCGGTCGGTCGCGGGCGATTCTGCTGGGGAATTCGGAGTACACGGCCGGTTTCGAGGGCCGGAGACCCATGCCGGCCGCCCTCAAGAGCCTCGCGGAAATGCGGGAGGTGCTGACCGGCCCGTGCGAATGGCCGCGGGAGCGCGTCAGCGAACTGCCGAACGAACGGGACAGCGGCAAGCTTCTGCGAACCATCACCACACTGATCCGCGACGTCGACGACGTGCTGCTGTTCTACTACGTCGGCCATGGACTGCCCCTCCCCGAAAACGGCCGGTACGACCTGGGGCTCGCCCTGACCGACACGAGCGACGAGCCCGCACAGCGCTTCCTGACCTCGCTCCGGCTCCGCGACCTGCGCCAGCAAATGGAACGCAACAGCACGGCCCGCATCAAGATACTCATCCTGGACTGCTGTTGCTCCGGCATCGCCACGAAATACGCCGAGTCCGCCGCCAACTCCACGGCCTATGCCGAGAGCACCACCCCGCTGCGCGGTGCGGGCACGTATATCTGGACCGCCTGCGGGCATTCGCAGGAGACGTTCTTCGAGGAGTCGAGCGGCGGGCTGACGTACTTCACCAAATTCCTGACCGGGGCCGTTCGCCAGGCGCACAGCGAGCAGTCGCTCGGAGCGACCGTCGCCAATCTCCACGACGAGGTCAGGCGCCGACTGCGCGACACCGGCATTCCGGGCGCGGCCGTTCAGCCGCTCCCGGACCTGCATTACAGCGGCCGGCCCGACCAGTTCCTCTTCGTACGCGGCCAGGCCGTCACACCTCACGCGCCCGAATTCCGCTTCGAGCCGCTGGCGGAAGACGATCCCCACTACGCCGGACCGTACGAGCTCCGGGCGCGCCTCGGCGCCGGCGGCATCGGCAGGGTCTTTCTGGCCATGACGCCCGAAGGCCGGCCGATCGCCGTCAAACTCCTGAAACCGGAACTGGGCCGGGACCCGCAGTTCGCCCAGCGCTTCGCCCGGGAGATCGACGTCGCCCGGCGCATTCGCGGCGGACACGTCGCCCGCCTGCTCGACGCGGACCCGGACGCGCCGGAACCATGGCTGGCCGCCGAATATGTCTGCGGGCCCTCCCTGCTCGAACTCGTCGCGGAAACGGGACCGCTGCCGAGCCGGGACGTCCTTCTGATCGCCCTCGGAATCGCCCGTGCGCTGGAGGGCATCCACGCGGGCGACGCCGTGCACCGCGATCTGAAGCCCGCCAACGTCATGCTGGGGGAGTCGGGCCCCCAGGTCATCGATTTCGGGATCGCCAAATCCGTGGCGGCCACGCTGATGACCCGTACGAACACGCAACTGGGCACACCGGCCTACAAATCCCCCGAGCAGGCGACAGGCAAGCAGCAGGTGACGGCCGCGTCGGATGTCTTCACGCTGGGCGCCACGATCTACTACCTCGCCACCGGGCAGGACGCCTTCGCGGCCGAGGACCCGCTCGGCGTCATCAACCTCATCGCGCATGAGGAACCCGATCTGAGCACTCTGGACGACGACGTCCGCGCCCTGGCACAGGCGTGCCTGGCCAAGTCCCCCGCCGCACGGCCGACACCCGCGCAGATCATCGAGGTCTGTTCGGCCGTGACCGGGCCGGTCACGGCCGGTGCCCATCCGCTCATCGCCCAGGCCACACCGATGATCCAGGCACGGGCGAGAGCCCTGCGTGCCCTCACCGCGCCCGAGAGCGAGGGGGAGCCGTCCGCGCATTCGTCCGCGCCGCCGGCCGGGACGTCGCCGGACGCGAAAACCGAGGCGAAGACCAAAGCGAAGCCCGAAGAAGACTCCGAGGCGAAACCCGGGGCGAAATCCGAGGCGAAATCCGAAGCGGGGGCCAAGGCGGGGGCCAAGGCGCGGAGCGAGGCGAAAACCGAGGCGAAGACCCCGGCGCACGAGCCCCCGAAGCCCGCCAAACCGGCCGTCCGCGCAGTGGCCACCGTGGTCGCCGTGCTCTGCGTACTTGCCTTGATATGGCTGCCGAAATACCTGTCCAGCAGCGACTCCGACGACGGAAAGAGCTCTGGGAGCAGTTCCCGCACCTACGGGCCCTCGACGTCGGACTCGGGCGACACGGACCCGGACACCGATACCGATACGCCCGCATCCGACGCGAGCACCCCGGAGGATTCCACGACCGAATCGCCCGACCCCACCGATTCACCGAGCCCGAGTGCCGGAGCGACGAGCGCGATCCAGGCGGCGCGGGTCGGCGACTGCCTCGCCAACGACGGGACGTATGAAAGGCCGGTTCTCCGGGCGACCGACTGCGCGACCCGCGCCTTCAAAGTCCTCCGGGTACTCGAAGGCACCTCGGACACCAGCGAATGCCGCGGCACACCGGACACCGACTACAGCGTAGGAAACTCCGGATACGGGCGCGCCCTCTGCCTCAGCTACCAATACGGCAGCGCCTATCACGCACGCTCCGGCGAATGCGTCTACGGCCCCAACTCCGCCGGCAGCAACTGGACCAAGTCGGCGTGCCGCACCGGCAATTTCACCGTGAAGACGCGCCTGACCGGTACGACCGACACCTCGCGCTGCGACGCGTACGCGAATGTCGACGAGGGCCTCAAAGTCTCGACGCGGTGGAGCCAACTCGACATCGCGCTCTGCCTCTCGATGAACTACCCGGACGCGGCCGGCCGCGCCAAGACCGGCTCCTGCCTCCTCGGAACCGGCTCCGCCCAACAGCCCCACTTCCAGGCCACCTCGTGCGACGCCGCCAACGTCGTGGTGACCGGCCGCACCAGCGCCTACCGCGACGCCGCCTTCTGCGGCTCCCACGGCTGGGCCACCTGGCGCTCGAGCGAATTCCCGAAGCACTCCTACACCATCTGCTACCGACGAACCTGACCCCGCCCGCCCACGGACCCCCGCCCGCCCACGGACGGCCGCGGCCTTGGCCGGGGGCGGGCGCTCAGCCGGGTGAACGCTCGTACGCACAAGCCCGACGGGCTCGGCATCGGCGGCCGGCAAGAACATGGTGCCCCTCCGCCGCGCATCGCCCGGTTCCTGTCACCGAGCCGTCTTCCGCTTCACGCCTGACAAGGCTCTCGCCGCCCAACACCCCCGCGCCGAAAACCATTCGACGCGGCGGGGGCCGTGCGCGAGCATGGGGGCATGGTCCGGTTCGCCTTCTTCGTGCTCTCGTCCGCTGTCGCGGACGCGCTGAAGGCTGCCGTCGACTCGGTTGATTCGTTTGATTCGTTCGCGGCGATTTCCACGGCGCACTGCACCCGAGGCTGACCCTTCCCGGATTGTCCGGCGGACCCCGTAGGGGGAGGGTCGGTCGGTCCTCGGGGTCCTCGTGTCTTCGCGCAGTTCTCACCGGAACCGAGGGAATCAGCCATGTCCAAGCAGGCTTACGTACGCACCAAGCCGCATCTCAACATCGGCACCATGGGCCATGTCGACCACGGTAAGACCACGCTCACCGCCGCCATCACGAAAGTGCTCAGTACGCGCGGCACCGGCGCCTTCGTGCCCTTCGACCGGATCGACCGGGCGCCCGAGGAGGCCGCTCGGGGGATCACCATCAACATCGCGCATGTCGAGTACGAGACCGACACCCGGCACTACGCCCATGTGGACATGCCCGGTCACGCGGACTTCGTCAAGAACATGATCACTGGGGCGGCGCAGCTCGACGGGGCGATCCTCGTCGTGTCCGCGCTGGACGGGGTCATGCCGCAGACCGCCGAGCACGTGCTGCTCGCGCGGCGGGTCGGGGTGGGGCACATCGTCGTCGCGCTCAACAAGGCCGACGCGGGGGACGGCGACCTCATCGACCTCGTCGAGCTGGAGGTGCGCGAGCTGCTGACCGCGCACGGCTATGACGGCGACCATGTGCCGGTCGTGCGGGTCTCGGGGCTGCGCGCGCTCGAAGGCGACGCGCGCTGGACGGGCGCCGTCGAGGCGCTGCTCGACGCCGTCGACACCTATGTGCCGACCCCCATGCGGTACACGGACGCGCCGTTCCTGCTGTCCGTGGAGAACGCCTTGACGATCACCGGTCGCGGCACGGTCGTGACCGGGGCCGTCGAGCGCGGCAGGGTGCGCGTCGGCGACAAGGTCGAGCTGCTCGGCCCGGCCGGCGGGCCGCGGGTCACGCACGTCACGGGGGTGGAGACGTTCGGCAAGCCGATGGAGTCCGCCGAGGCGGGGGACAGCGTCGCGCTGCTGCTGCGCGGAGTGCAGCGAGCCGACGTCCGGCGCGGCGACGTGGCGGCCGCGCCGGGCAGCATCGCCCCGCTGCGGCACTTCACCGCGCGCGTGTACGTGACCACGGCGGCCGAGGGCGGGCGGCGCACGCCCATCGCGACGGGCTACCGGCCGCAGTTCTATCTGCGCACCGCCGATGTCGTCGGCGAGGTCGACCTCGGCCTCCGAGGCACCGCCCGGCCCGGTGAGACCGTCACCATGACGGTCACGCTCGGCCGGGACGTACCGCTCGAAATCGGCCTGGGCTTCGCCATTCGCGAGGGTGGCCGCACGGTCGGCGCGGGCACAGTGACGGCCGTCGCCCCGTAGTCTGACCGGCGGCGCGGGGCCTCGCGACACAGGGGTGCGCGACCGTACCCCTGTGGCCCGGGGACACGCTGAAGTGGCGGGCCCCGCCGCCGGGGGCCGTGCGCGGGCGCGCACGGCCCCCTCCGCGCAGCGCGGTGTCCCCCTCGCGCCCCGGATGCGACACTGCGCGCCTACAGCCGCGCGGCCCCGGGGGACAGGGGGCCGGCGGGCGGAGCTGGGAGGCGGTCGCGATGGCGGACACGGCACTGGTACTCGGCGGAGGCGGCATCACCGGCATCGGTTGGGAGAGCGGCATGCTCGCGGGGCTCGCCGCCGCGGGCGTGGACCTGACCACCGCCCACACGGTCATCGGCACCTCGGCCGGCTCCATCGTCGGCGCGCAGCTGACCAGCGGACTGCTCGGCCTCGACGCGCTGTACGAGCGCCAGCTCACCGACCCCAAGGACGAGGTGGCCGTCCGCCTGGGCACCAGCCTCACCTCCCGCTACGTCTGGGGCGCCCTGCGCTCCCGCGACTCGCGGACCTTCGGCGCGCGCATGGGCCGCATGGCACTCGCCGCCCGCACCGTCCCGGAGAGCGACCGCCGCGCCGTCGTCGAAGGGCGCCTCCTCTCCCACGTCTGGCCCGCCAAACGCCTCCTCGTCACCGCCGTCGAGGCCGCCACCGGGGAATTCACCGCCTTCGACGCGGCCAGCGGCGTCGGAATCGTCGACGCCGTCGCGGCCAGCTGCGCGGTGCCGGGCGTCTGGCCGCCGGTGACGATCGGCGCGAAGCGCTACATAGACGGCGGCGTGCGGTCCGCCGCCAACGCCGACCTCGCCGACGGCTGCGGACGCGTCGTCATACTCGCCCCCCTCTCGGCGGGCGGCGGCCCGATCCCCACCGTCCGCGCCCAGGCCGCGGCCCTCACCGCCGCCGGTGCCCGCGTTGCCGTCCTCGTGCCGGACCGCGCCGCCCGCGCCGCCTTCGGGCACAACCCCCTCGACCCGGCCCGCCGCGCCGCCGCCGCCCGCGCGGGCCGCGCCCAGGCGGCGGCGCACGCCGAGGCGGTCGCCCGCGTGTGGGCGGGGTGAGCCGGCCCGCACCGGCCTCCCGCAAGCCCGCACCCCGGCGGACCGGCGCCCGGCACAATGGGGGAGTGGACGAGCCGATACCCGTGACCCGCGCCGTGGACCACGGCACCGCCAAGCTGATGCCGGACGTGGACCGGCCCCGCGCCTGGCTGCTCGCGGTGGACGGCGCGCCCCAGTCGTACGTCGATCTGGACGACCCCGCCCACCTTGAGTTCGAGTACGCGCGCAGGCTCGCCCACGTCCTGGACGCGGCCGACGAGCCGGGCGGCCCCCTCGACGTGCTGCACCTCGGCGGCGGCGCCCTCACCCTGCCCCGCTACGTCGCCGCCACCCGCCCCGGCTCCCGGCAGCGGGTGATCGAGGCGGACCGCGGACTGCTCGACCTGGTCGCCGAATACCTGCCGCTGCCGCCCGGTTCGGGGATCGAGGTACGGGCGGCGGACGCCCGTACGGCCCTGGAGGAGGCCCCGGACGGATCGGCGGACGTGATCATCGCCGACGTCTACGGCGGCTCACGGGTCCCGGCGCACCTCACCTCCGTCGAGTACGCGCGGTCCGCGGCCCGCGTCCTGCGCCCCGGCGGCCGGTACCTGGCCAACCTCGCCGACAGCGCCCCGTTCGGCTTCCTCCGCTCCCAACTGGCCACCCTCGCCACGGTCTTCGACGAGCTGTGCCTGATCGCGGAGCCCTCGGTGCTGCGCGGGCGGCGGTTCGGCAACACCGTCGTCGTCGCCTCGCACACCGCGATCCCGGTGGCGACGCTGGCCCGGCGCACCGCGGCCGACGCCTTCCCGGCCCGCGTCGAGTACGGGGACGCGCTGGCGCGGTTCGTCGCCGGGGCGGCGGCCGTGCACGACGACGGCGCGGTGCCGTCGCCGAGGCCGCCGGACGGGGCGTTCAGCATCGGCTGAGGTCCGCGACGCCGACCGGGCGACCGGCCGGCGTCGCGGACCTCGGCTCAGGCGCCCGTCTTCCCCGATGCCGCGCCCGCCGGTCTCCGTACGAGACCGCGCACCCCCGGCACCATCAGCACCCCCGCCGTCAGCAGCACGATCAGCGCCGAGCACCCCCACAGCGCCGCCGGCCGGCCGACCAGTTCCTCGACGGGCCCGGCCAGGGCGGTGGCCACCGGCAGCATCGCCACCGAGCCGAACCAGTCGTACGCCGAGACGCGCGAGAGCTTGTCCTCCGGGATCTCCTGGTGCAGCGCCGTCATCCAGGTGACGCCGAACACCTCCAGCGTGACGCCGACGACGAACATGACGGAGATCAGCGCCGGTACGGACACGGGGACGGCGAGGGCCGCCGACGGCAGGGCGAGCGGGAAGACGCACAGGATCCCCGCCAGCAGCATCCGGCGCGGCCGCCACCGGGTCATCAGGAGGCCGCCGCCGATCGTGCCGGCGCCGAACGCGGCCAGCGCCAGCCCCCAGGGCCGGGCCCCGCCCAGCTCGTCACGGGCGACCAGCGGCCCGTACACCGACTCGGCCGCTCCCACCACGGCGTTGACCACCGCGAACTGCACGACGATGGTCCACAGCCACGGCCGCCCGGTGAACTCCCGCCATCCCTCGCGCAGATCGGCCAGCATGCCGCCGCCCGGCCCGCGGGCCGGAATGTGGCTGACGTCGAGGAAGGCGCGCAGACAGCCCGAGAGCGCGAAGGCGGCGGCGTCCACGGCGAGCACCCAGCCCGCCCCGAAGGCGGCGACGAGCGCCCCGCCGAGGGCGGCGCCGCCGATCTGCGCGCCGTTGGTGCCCATCCGGAAGAACGCGAACGCCCTGGCCGCCTGCTCGCCGGTGACCGTCGACATCAGCATGCCCTCGGCCGCGGGGGCGAAGAACGCCTGGCCCGTGCCGCCGAGCGCGGCGAGCAGCGCCATCTGCCACAGGCGGGGCTCGCCCGCGAGCACGAGCACGGCGAAGGCCGCCTGGGAGCAGCAGTTCAGGGCGTTGGCCGCGACCATGACCCGGTGCCGGGGCAGCCGGTCGGCCAGCGCCCCGCCTATCAGGAGGAAGAGGACGAGCGGGACCGTGCGGGCCGCGGCGACCAGGCCCACGTCCGTACCGTCGCCGCCCGCCTGCAGTACCGCGAACGCCGCGGCGATCAGGGCGCCGGAGTTCCCGAGGCCCGAGACCACGGCGGCGGCGGTCAGCAGGGAGTAGTTGCGGCCCGCCCAGGCGGGGCGGCGGGGTCTGTGCTCGGCGGCGGAGGGTCCGGTGGCGGCGGGATCGTTCACCGGGTGGACTATCCCTGGGCGCCGGTCCCGATGCCAACTCGGATACGGTCCGGATGCGACCCCGTACGGTCAGGACATGAACCCGTACGGTCACGCCCGCGGCTCGTACGGTTGGAGCGCGCGGGCTCGTACGGTTAGGACGTGGGCAGCGGTCGCAGCGTGCTCATGATCTTCTTGATGGTGGCGTCCGGCAGCTCGTCCTTCACGCCGGCGTCGGTGTAGAGCACCCAGGTCGCGAGGTCGCCCGCGGTGTCCTTGTACGACACGGTGAACACCTTGCCGTCCGTGGCGCACTTGTCGGTCTTCTTCACGCCGGTCGCCTTGGCCGACGACCAGAATCCGGTCAGCCCGTGGTCGCTCTTGAAGGGCTGCGACTTGGTGCCCGCCAGATGCCCCGTCCTCTTGGTGTCGTAGGCGTAGTAGGCCCAGCTGAGCGCCTCGACCTCCGCCGCCTGGGCCGGGCTCTTCGCGCTCTGCGCGCCCTTCGTGCCGGCTCCGCCCTGGCGGGTGTTCTTGGCGCAGCTGTCGGGCTTGTAGAAGGCGGGCGCGGTCATCCCCACGCCCTCGCCCTTGTCGTCCTGGAACCCGGTGGTCAGTCCGGGGCTCGCCACATGCCAGTCCGGCGGTACGTCGAACGCGTCGTGGCGCAGCGGGTTGGCGACGGGCTTCCAGCCCTCGACGACCGGCTTCACGTCGCCGCTGCCGGCGCGCGGATTGTCGGCCTCCTCCTCGCTGTCGCCGCCGTCGGCCCGCGAGTCCGACTCCGAGGCGGAGACGGAGGCGGAGGGCGACGGGGCGGTGGTCGGCGAGGAGCTCTGCCCGCCCTTCGCCTCGTCCTTCTTCCCGTCGCCGTCGCCGTCGCGGAACACGAACACCCCGGCGACCACGGCGGCGGCGACCACGGCGACGGCCGTGACGATCGCGATGGCGGTGCGCCTGCGCTTGCCGTCCGGCGGCTGCGGACCGCCGGGCGGCATGGGCGGCCCCCACTGCTGGTAGCCGGGCTGCGGACCGCCGGGCTGCTGGTACGGATTCGGCTGCTGGAAACCAGGCTGCTGCTGACCGGGCTGCTGGTAGCCCGGCTGCTGATACGGGTTGGGCTGCTGGTACCCCGGTTGTTGATACCCCGGCTGCTGGTACGGGTTCTGGTTCGGGTCCTGCGGGTTCTGCTCGCCCCCGGGCGGCTGCTGTCCTGGCCACATGGCCGATAACGATAGATGCCGGGTGGGGGCGCTGCTACGGCCGTACCCTTCCGTCCCTTCCATACCGTGCTACCGGCTGGTAACTTCACGGCATGTCTGAAACCCCGCCCTCGATCGGCGAGATGCTCACGGCCACCGTGCCGATGGCCCGTACCCTGAACCTCGAATTCGCCGAGACCACGCCCGAGCGCGCCGTGGTCCGCCTGCCCGACCAGGCGGAATTCCACAATCACGTCGCGGGCCCGCACGCGGGCGCCATGTTCACCCTCGGCGAGTCCGCGAGCGGCGCGATCGTCCTCGCGGCCTTCGGCGACCAGCTCTCGCGGGCCGTGCCGCTGGCCGTACGGGCCGAGATCGGCTACCGCAAGCTCGCCATGGGGCCGGTCACCGCGACGGCGGAAATCGGCCGTCCCATAGCCGACGTGGTCGCCGAACTCGACGCCGGGGCGCGCCCCGAATTCCCGGTGAACGTCGCGATCACGCGCGAGGACGGCGCCGTCACCGGCGAGATGACCATCGTGTGGACCCTGCGCCCCAACACCTGACCCGCCCCGCCGGTCGCAACCTCTCCGGTCCCACGCTCAACCCGAGGCCGTCGGAGCGAGTCCCCTACTCCAGTAGGCTTCCCGGCGTACGCCCACGGGGGCGCGCCGGGCATGACGTGGGAAAATCTGGGAGGAACGGGCGTTGCATATCGACGGGCTACTAGAGACGGTACCCGCGGTCGCGGTATACCTGCTGGTCGGCGGGGTCATCGGACTGGAGAGCCTGGGCATCCCGCTGCCCGGCGAGATCGTGCTCGTCAGCGCCACGCTGATGGCCGCCACCCAGGACCACATCAACCCGTACGTGCTCGGCGCGTGCGCGGTCGCGGGCGCCATCATCGGCGACTCCATCGGATATCTGATCGGCCGCAAGGGCGGCAAACCGCTGCTGGAGTGGCTCGGGCGCAAATTCCCCAAGCACTTCGGGCCCAAGCATGTGGCCACCGCCGAGCGGCAGTTCCAGAAGTGGGGCATGTGGGCCGTCTTCATCGGCCGGTTCATCGCGCTGCTGCGGATCTTCGCCGGTCCGCTCGCGGGCGTGCTGAAGATGCCGTACTGGAAGTTCCTCATCGCCAACGTGCTCGGCGGCATCGTCTGGGCGGGCGGCACGGTCGCGGTCATCTACTCCGTGGGCAAGGTCGCCGAGAAGTGGCTCAGCAGCTTCGCCTGGGTGGGCCTGGTCCTCGCGCTCCTCTTCGGCCTCGGCTCGATGCTGGTGATGAAGAAGCGCCAGAAGAAGGCTGAGGACGCCGAGGACGCCGAGGAGGCGGCGGAGGCGGAGGAGGCCGCCGCGGCCAAGGGCGCGCCCGAGGCGGCCACGGTCGTCGACTGAACGGACCCCCATCACGGCCTTCGCACCGTAGGCGACGCCCCGCAGTCCGCACCGGACCGCGGGGCGTCGCCTACGGTGCGTACGTACAGGAGCGTCCGTACAGCATCGTCCGTGCCGGCGAGGGCACCGGACGGCGGCGTGTGAGCGAGGAGAAGGCGATGACGGAGCGGGCACTGATCGCAGGGGTGGGCGGCGCGGAGCCGAAGGTCGATCCGCAGGCGTTCACGGCGCCGACGTCCGTCGTCGTCGGCGACGTCACGGTGGCCGCGGGCGCCAGCCTCTGGTACCACTCCGTGCTGCGCGCCGACTGCGGGCCGATCGTCCTCGGCGCCGACAGCAACATCCAGGACAACTGCACCGTGCATGTGGACCCCGGCTTCCCCGTCACGGTCGGCGAGCGCGTCTCGGTGGGCCACAACGCGGTGCTGCACGGCTGCACCGTCGAGGACGAGGTGCTGATCGGCATGGGGGCCACGGTCCTCAACGGAGCGCACATCGGGGCCGGTTCGCTGATCGCGGCGCAGGCGCTCGTCCCGCAGGGGATGCGGGTGCCGCCCGGCTCGCTCGTCGCCGGGGTCCCCGCCAAGGTCAGGCGGGAGCTGACCGCGGAGGAGCGCGAGCAGATCAGGCACAACGCGGCCATGTACCTGGAGCTCGCCGGAGCGCACCGCGCGGCGCTCGACGAGTGAACGGACCGGCCCCCGCCCGTACGGAAGCGGCCGGGGCCCCGGCGGAACCCCCGCCCCTCTCCCCAAAACCGCTGGTAGCGCGTTTGCGCAGGTCACCGCAGGTGGCGTAACACTGGCGTAATGGCGCTCGGCTACCGTCACCGGCCTGGCACGCACCACCGGCGGCAGGCGCGAGGGAGGACGTATGAGCGGGAGGACACCGCACGGGGCCGACGCGGACGGCCCGGCCCCGTGGGGCTCGTCGCAGCCGAGGGCGCGGCGGGCCCGGCAGGTGGCGGACGTGCTGCGCCAGCAGATCACCGGCGGCGCCTTCGACAGCGGCGTCCTGCCCGACGAGCGCGCCCTCGGCGCGCAGTTCCACGCCTCGCGCAACGCGATCCGCGAGGCGCTGGGCATCCTGCGCGACGAGGGGCTCATCGCCCGCCGCCAGGGGGTCGGCACCACCGTGCTCATGCCCAAGTACGGGCACGGGCTGGACCGGCTCGCCGGGCTCGCCGAGACCCTGACGGGGTACGGCCGGCTCACCAACGAGGTCCGCGCCGCCCACCGGGTGGCGCACCCGCCCGCGGCCGTCGCGGAACGGCTCGGCCTCGCACCCGGCGCGGGGGCGGTGTACATCGAGCGCGTACGGCGCATGGGCGGGCTCCCGCTCTCGCTGGACGCGACCTATCTCGCCGCCGACATCGGGGTGCCGCTGCTCGACCTGGACCTGGCCGGCCGCGACCTGTTCGCGCTGATCGAGGAGGTGACGGGCCGCCGGCTGGGCCGCGCGGACGTGGCGGTGCACGCCGTCACGGCCGGCCCGGACGTCGCCGCGCTGCTCGACGTCCCCGTGGGCGCGGCCGTGTTCGCCATCGACCGCCTCACGCACCTTGCCGACGGCCGCCCCGTCGACGCGGAGTCCCTGCACATCCGCGCCGACCGGCTCACCCTGCACGCCACCTTGCACCGGGGCGCTCCGACCCCCGGCTGACGTCGGGTCACGCCCGTACGTCCCCTTTCCGACGCCATGCGCCGTGCGGTTCGTACATCCCGCACGCGCGCGCACGCGTGTCCCGATACATCCCGTACGCGCGCCCGCACGCGCGTCCCGTCCGTATGCCCTGCTCGCCCGGAGGCCGCGCCATGACCGACCCGAACACCCTGACCCTCGTCCTGCTGGCCCTCTTCGGGCTCGCCGGCGGAATCGGCATCACCGCCCTCGGACCCGGCGGCGTGCTGCCCACCATCGGGCTGTTCGCCCTGACCGGGCTGGGCCCGGCCGAGGTGGCGGGCACCGCCATCGTCACCCATATCGCCACCGGCGCGCTGGCCACCGCCGCCTATACGCGCTCCGGACAGCTGCGCGAGCCCGCCACCCGCCGCACCGCGCTGATCCTGGCGGGCACCGCCGTCATCGGCACGCCGCTCGGCGTACTCGTCAACACCATGGTCTCCAAAGGGGCGTTCGGGCTGGTGCTCGGGGCGTTCGCGGCCCTGGTCGCCGTGCTCGTCTGGTACCGCGAACGCCACGGCGGCCCCGACGCGGGCGCGCACCACCCGGCAGCGCCGTGGATCGCCGTGCTGGGGTTCGCGGTGGCCGCGGCGAGCGGGATCGTGGGCATCGGGGGGCCGATGCTGACCGTCCCGCTGCTGGTCGCAGCCGGCGTCCCCATGCTGGAATCGCTGGCGGCGGCCCAGGTCCAGTCGGTGGTCATCGCGAGCATCGGCACGCTGGGGTACGTGGCCCACGGCGCCGTCGACTGGCGGCTGGCCGCCCTGGTCGGCGTCCCCGAGATCGCGGGCGTCCTCATCGGCTGGAAGATCGCGCGCGCCCTGCCCACCCGCACCCTGAAGTACGCCCTCGTCG
This sequence comes from Streptomyces sp. NPDC050617, assembly GCF_040654795.1. Classification (NCBI taxonomy): domain Bacteria; kingdom Bacillati; phylum Actinomycetota; class Actinomycetes; order Kitasatosporales; family Streptomycetaceae; genus Streptomyces; species Streptomyces sp. NPDC050617. Next base: position 103,005 of record NZ_JBFAIS010000030.1, read on the forward strand.
CGGCGCTGCTGGCGGTGGCCCCCTACCTGGCGCTCCACGGCTGAGCGACAGGACGCGGGCGGGGGCGGCGGTGTCGGGGTTGGGGTTGGGGTTGGGGTTGGGGTTGGGGCGAAGATCACAGCTCACGGGTCTGATCGCCCGCGACACGGCCGACTACCGTGAGCGGGTGCCGAAGGACCGGAACACGTTCTCATCCAACGCGGCGGCCTCGCTCGGAGCCTGGCGGCGGCGGATCGTGTCGCGCGCCGTGCACCGCGGCTGGCGCTGGGTGCAGCAGGCCGGAGCCGTCACCGCCGAGCGCCCCGGCCCGTACCGCTTCGGCGCCATCGGCCGCGGCACCCGGCTCGCGTTCCCCCTCGGCACGGTCTTCGGCGAGCCCTGGATCGTACTCGGCGAGCACTGCGTCATCGGCGAACAAGTCACCCTCACCGCCGGGATGATGCCCGGCGTCGACCTCGGCCCCGACCCCGTGCTGCGGCTCGGCGACGGCGTGGTGCTCGGCCGGGGCAGCCATGTGGTGGCCTCGCGGCCGGTGACCTTCGGCAACGACGTGTTCTGCGGCCCGTACACCTACGTCACCAGCGACAACCACTCCTACGACGACCCGGCGCAGCCCGTGGGCAAGCAGTGGCCGCGCTCCGCGCCCGTCGAGATAGGGTCCGGCAGCTGGCTCGGCGCGGGCGCGGTGATCCTGCCGGGCGCCCGGCTCGGCCGCAACGTGGTGGTCGCGGCGGGCGCGGTGGTGCGCGGCGAGGTGCCCGACCACGCGGTGGTCGCCGGGGCCCCGGCGCGGGTCGTACGGCGCTGGGACCCGGAGGCCGGCTGGCAGCCGCCGCTGCGGACCCCGCCGCCGGTGCCGATCCCCGAGGGCGTCACCCCCGAACAGCTCCTGGCGCTGGCCGAGTCGGGACTGGAACCGGACGGCTCCGACCCGTCGGCCTTCTCGGCGGAGCGCTGAGCGCTGAGCGCTGAGCGCGATCCCTGGTCGTCGGCCTTCTCGACGCGTGCCGACCGCGGCCCCTGGCCGTCGCCTTCTAGATGGGTGTCGACCGTAGCCCCTGGTCGCCGGGCTTTGCGGTGGAGCTGACCGCGGCCTCTGGTCGTCGGCCTTCTCGACGGGTGTCGACCGCGGCGCCCGGTCCTCGGGCTGTTCGGCGGAGCGCCGGCGTGGCCCCGGTCGGCGCGGTCTCACCGTGATGCCAGCAGCACCGTCCCCACCAGCGCGAGCCCCGCGCCCGCCGCCTGGATGACGCGCAGCCGCTCGTCGAGGAAGCCGCGCGCTGCGAGCGCCGTCACCACCGGGTAGAGCGAGGCGAGCACCGCCGCGACCGTCACCGGACCGCTGTGCGCGGCCAGGTTGTACGTGCCGTTGGCCGCCACATCGGCGAGGCCGACGAAGGCCAGCGTGGGCAGCGCCGCCCACACCACCCGTGGGCCGCCCTCCGGGAGGGCCGGGCTGCCGCGTCGCACCGACGCGTACAGCGCGGTGCCGCCGACCGCCACATTGCACACGCGCTGCACGAACAGGGCGAGGAACAGCCCGGTCAGCGTGTGGGACGCCGCCGCGATCAGCGCCATCACCGAGCCGAAGCCGAACGCCGCGATCAGTGTGAGCGCCAGCGTCTGCCGCGCCACGGGCGCGCCGCCCGCCTGGGGGCCGCTGGCCAGCACGACGCCCGCCACGGCGACCGCGATGCCGGCGAACTGGAGCAGGCCGGGCCGCTCGCCGAGCATCAGCCCGACGCCGAGCGGCACCACGACGCCGCCCAGCGCGCCGAGGGGCGAGACGACGCCCATCGGGCCGAGCGCCAGCGCCCGGTAGAAGCAGAGCATCGCGGCCGGCCCGACCACCCCGGCCGCCGCCGCGAACCACAGCTGCGGCCCGGCCTCGGACCAGCCGCCGGTGGCGACGACGATCGCGCCGAGCACCGCCACGGCCAGCGTCTGGGAGACGACGACCACGGTGAGGGCGGGCATGCGGCGGGTGAGCAGGCCGCCGCCGAAGTCGGCGAGCCCCCAGAGGAAGCTGGTGGCCAGGGCGTAGAGCACGGTCATGCGGAGCCTCGAAGTACAGTGCGGTGGACGGTGTGGTCCAGCACACCGTAGTGCAATGAATTGGACTGCGGCATTGAACATATTGGACGGACGATGACGGACCTCGACCAGCTCACGCAGTCGCTCGCCCGCAGCCTCAAGCACTGGCGCGCGGAGCGCGGCTTCACCCTCGACGCCCTCGCTGCCCGCTCCGGGGTCAGCCGAGGCATGATCATCCAGATCGAGCAGGCCCGTACCAACCCCAGCGTCGGCACGACGGTGAAGCTCGCCGACGCTCTCGCCGTCAGCATCACCGCGCTCCTCGACCACGACCACGACGCGCGGGTCCGCGTCGTACCGGCGGCGCGGGCCGTACGGATGTGGACCACCGAAGCCGGCAGCCACAGCACGCTGCTCGTCGACACCGGGGCGGACGGCCCCCTGGAGCTGTGGGAATGGCGGATCGAGCCCGGCGACGGCAGCGCGTCCGACGCGCACCCGCCCGGCGCCATGGAGCTGATCCACGTGGCGGCCGGCGAGCTCACCCTCGTCGTCGACGGAGCGGCCCACACCATCCCGGCCGGCGCCTCCGCCTCCTTCGAGGCGAGCGTTCCGCACGCCTACCGCAACGACGGCGGCGAACCCGTCGAGATGACGATGGCCGTGTCCCTCCCGCCCATACGCCGAGACGGCCCGAAGCGCCGCGCGGAGGGCTGTTAACTTGACGCCCATGAGTACGCCCATGACTACGCCGATGGACGCGTTCGACGAGGTCCGCCCCGCAGCCGAGTGCCTCGACCTGCTGACCGCGCCGGTCGCCGAGGCCGTACGCGGCTGGCGCGGCACCGTCCCCGCCGAGCAGTTGCTGTACGTGGACACCGACCCGGAGAAGGCCGACACCGCGGTCTTCGTGGAGACCTACGGTCCGTGGCTGCTGGAGCAGTCCGCGAACTGCGTCGTCATCGCCGCCAAGCGCGGCGGCGAGGCCACCCTCGCCGCGGCGCTGGTCCTCGGCCGCGCCCGAGCCGACGTCAACGGCGTCGTGCGCCGCCACCTCGGCGCCCGCAAGGCGTCGTTCGCCGCCATGGACACCGCGCTCGGCGCGACGGGCATGGAGTACGGCGGCGTCACGCCGATCGGGCTGCCCGCCGACTGGCCGGTGCTGGTGGACGCGGCCGTCGCCGACAGCCCGTACGTCCTCATCGGCAGCGGCCGTCGCCGCGGCAAGCTGATCGTCCCCGGCCGGGCGCTCGCCGAACTCCCCGGTGCCGCGGTGCTCGACGGGCTCGGCGTCTGACCGGCGGCCGACTCGGCCCGGCCGCTACCGGCGTAGCCGTCCTCCTCAGCCCAGCCGCGGGGCCTCGATCGCCGGGCAGCGGTCCATGACCATGTCGAGGCCCGCCGCGCGGGTGCGCTCGTACGCCGCCTCGTCGATCACGCCCAGCTGGAACCAGACGGCCTTCGCGCCGATCTCCACGGCCTCGTCGGCGACCGCGCCCGCCAGGTGGGAGTTGACGAAGACGTCCACCACGTCGACGGGGAAGTCGATCTCGGACAGCGAGGCGTAGCCGCGCTCGCCGTGCACCGTCTCGGCCTTGGGGTGCACGGGCACGACGCGCTTGCCGTAGTGCTGGAGGAAGGCGGCGACGCGGTAGGCGGCGCGCTGCTCGTTGGTGGACAGGCCGACCACGGCCCAGGTGTCGCCCGTCGCGGTCAGGATCTTGCGAAGCATCGCGTCGTCTGCGTACATGCCCGCACAACGAAAGGCCGCGACGGAGCATTCCCGCCGCATTCCCGCCGCCCGGCCCGCGCGGGCCCGGCGGCGGGGGTCGGCATAGGGTGACGGGATGCAGGAGCAGTACCGGACGGTGGCGCGCGAAGGCGTCCACGAGATCGAGATCAACAAGTCGCGCTTCCTCTGCGCGCTCGCGCCCGCCGCCACGGAGGAGGAGGCGCAGGGCTTCATCGAGCGTGTCCGCAGGGAGCACCCCACCGCCAGGCACCACTGCTTCGCGTACGTCATCGGGGCCGACGGCGGCGTCCAGAAGGCGAGCGACGACGGCGAGCCCGGCGGCACCGCCGGCGTGCCGATGCTCCAGATGCTCCTGCGGCGCGAGATCCGGTACGCGGTCGCCGTCGTCACCCGCTACTTCGGCGGCGTCAAGCTCGGCGCGGGCGGGCTCATCCGCGCGTACGGCGGGGCAGTCGGCGAGGCCCTCGACACGCTGGGCACCGTCACCCGGCAGCGGTTCCGGCTGGCGACGGTGGTCGTCGACCACCAGCGGGCCGGAAGGCTGGAGAACGACCTGCGCGCCACCGGCCGCACGGTGCGCGACGTCGGCTACGGCGCGGACGTGCGCATCGAGATCGGCCTCCCGGAGGCCGACATCGAGCCCTTCCGGGCCTGGCTCGCCAACACCACCGCCGGGACGGCGCGCTTCGAACTCGGCGGCGAGGCGTACATGGACGCGTGAGGGCCGGGGAACCGGCCCCCGGCGGTCACCTCGGATTGTGCTTGATCGCCGCTTCTATCAGCCCGGACGTGGCGGTCGGGAAGTCCAGGGGGACGATGCCGAGGCCGGTCCACCCTTCGGCCTCGGAGCCGCCGAGGAACTTCAGGACCTGGGGGTTGAGGCGGTTCGCGTTCCACTGGGGCGGCATCAGGGCCGCGGTGCTCACGTAGTTCATGTAGAGCTTGCCGGGTTCGTGCGCGGCCTTGCGGAACTGGGCCTCGATCTTGGGGTACTTGGCGAAGGGCTCCGCCATGTAGTCGTCCTGGATGTCGATGAGCTTCCCGTCCCCGTAGCGCACTCCGGGCAGGCCGCCGTTGTCGCCGAGCAGGACGACCTTTCCCCGCGCCTCGCCCAGCGTCGGAAGCGTGCCGTCCAGCCGGAACAGGGAGCGCCAGCCCTTGTCGTCCAGATAGACGTCGAAGATCTTGCGGAACTCCGCGTCGGCGACCTCCGAGTACTCCTGCTTGACCCGCATGAGGACGGTCTCCGAGGGATGCGCGCGCAGGAAGTCCCGGCAGGCGATGAGGACGTCGCCGAACATCATCTTCTGGTAGAACGCGGCGTGATGGATGGCGAAGACGCCGTCCACGGCGCGGCATCGGACGTCCAGGAACCGGATGCCCGCGTTCAGTTGCTCCGCGACGGTCAGGGTCTGGCATGCCACGTACGCGCCGCCGAACCGCGCGCCCGAGTCGTGCGTGCCCGGCAGGGTGAGGCGCTGGACGGGGACGCCGTCCGCGATCCCGGACAGCCAGTCCTGGGCGGAGAGGGTACGGGCACGGGTACGGACCGCGGTGCGCCCGGGGGCGAGGGGCGCCGCCGAGGCCGGGGGCGCGCTCGCGTACCCCAGCAGTCCGGTGGCCGAGAGCGCTGCCGCGCCCCGCAGGAATCCGCGCCGGTCCACGCTCATGTATCCGTCCCCTCGACGTTCCGTTCCGGCGTTCCGCCGACTGGCCGTCGGGTCACGGGCCGCCGGATGACTGGCCGTCGGATTATGGCCTGAACATGCCCGTGGCGTTAAGGGGGCGAATCAAGCCGCTCGGTGCGGCCTGTGCGATCCGGGTGGTTTGAGGGAACCGTGTGTCCTCCCCGTCCCGGCCGGCCGGGACGGGGAGGACATCCCGCCGTGTCCGTCTGACCCCCGCCCCGTTCGCCGGGGCGCTGTCGGACCCTGGTTATAGAGTCGTGGCATGGCTTCAGACGAGGGGACCGTGCGGGTCGACAGCTGGATCTGGTCCGTGCGGCTCACGAAGACACGCGCGCTGGCCGCCGCCGCCTGCCGCGGCGGGCACGTCCGCGTCAACGGCGAGCGCGCCAAACCGGCCCAGCCCCTGCGGCCGGGGGACGAGGTGCGGCTGCGCCAGGCCGGGTTCGAGAAGATCGTCGTCGTCTCGCGCCTCGTGCGGAAGCGGGTCGGCGCGCCCGTCGCCGCCGAATGCTTCGTCGACAACAGCCCGCCCCCGCCGCCCCGCGAGGCAGTCCTGCCGGTCGCCCGGCGCGACCGCGGCGCCGGACGGCCCACGAAGCGCGAACGCCGGGACATGGAGGCGCTGCGCAACCGCGAACTGCCGTAGGCGGCGGGGACGTGCGCGGGGGCCCGACCACAGCGGCGTGCCCCCATGGCGTCCGCCCTCAGTCGCGGTCCACGTGCTCGCGCAGGACCTTCCCGTTGGCGGCGTCCACGTCGAACGTCGTCTTGTTCCAGTTGTCGGTGTTCACCACGTCCACGGACCAGATCGTGGTGCCGTCGTCCCTGTCGTCGATCTCCACGGCGGTGGTCGTGCCCGGCTTGCGCTCGGCCGAGGTGCGCACCGCCTGCCGCGCGGAGACCTTCGCCTTCGCCAACCGGCCGGCGAGCTCGCGCTTGTCGTCCCCGTCCTGGTCCGGCTCCGTCCGCGACCGGGTGACCTTGCCCGAACCGGCGTCCACGCTGACCTCGTGCGCCGTGCCGTCGCGCTCCGCGACCTTGGAGCGCCACTCCGATCCGCCGCCGGCGGTCCGCTTCAGCTCGATCTCGGAGACCTTGCCGTTCGGCACGGCCCCCGCGGCGGTCCGTGCCGCCCGCTCGTAATCGACCTTCGCCGTCGGCAGCAGGGCCTTCCGCTCGGCCTGGTCCTCGGTGAGCCCGGCGGTCTCCGTCGCCGCGCCGGAGGCCGGAGCGGACGAGGCGGCCGAGCCGGAGGAACCGGAGGAGGCCGACGAGCCCGAGGACGCGCCGGACGACGAGGAGCCGCCGCCCCCGCCGCCGTCGTCCCCGCACCCGCTCACCAGGGCCGCCGATACGACGACGCCGCACAGCACGCCCGCCGCACGGCCCCACCGGGTGCGGACCACGCCGCGTTGCAGATTCACAGATCCGGGTTCAGCGCTCATAGCCGCAGCCTTTCCCCATAAAGCGGTGCTCTCACCCCTATCCGGCTAAATCACCCGAGCGGTGCCGCGCCCGGCCCGCCGCCCCCGACCGGCGGGCCGGGCGAAAACTGAGGTCTGTGATGGACCAGGTGCGACCGGGCGTTAGCGTTGTTGACGGCCACGGTGCGATCCCGCGCGGGCCCGGATCGGTCACAGGGGCGGAGAAGGGGAGAACATGCAGGTCGGAGCGGTTTCTTGAGAATTCTGCACACGTCCGACTGGCATCTGGGACGTTCTTTCCACCGGGTGAGCATGCTGGACGCCCAGCGCCGCTTCATCGACCACCTCGTCGCGACCGTACGAGAACAGCGCGTCGACGCCGTGCTCGTCGCGGGCGACGTCTACGACCGGGCGGTGCCGCCGCTCGCCGCCGTCGAACTCTTCGACGACGCCCTGCACCGCCTCGCCGGGCTCGGCGTCCCCACCGTCATGATCTCCGGCAACCACGACTCGGCGCGCCGCCTCGGCGTCGGCGCCGGGCTGATCGAGCGCGCCGGAATCCATCTGCGCACCGACCCGGCGGGCTGCGCCGACCCCGTCGTGCTCACCGACGAACACGGCGACATCGCCTGCTACGGCCTGCCCTACCTCGAACCCGCCCTCGTCCGCGACGAACTGGCCGCCCCGAAGGCCAACCACACGGCGGTCCTCGGCGCCGCGATGGAGCGCGTACGGGCCGACCTCGCCACCCGGCCGCACGGCACCCGCTCCATCGTCCTCGCCCACGCCTTCGTCACCGGCGGCACGGCCAGCGACAGCGAACGCGACATCACCGTCGGCGGGGTCTCCGCCGTCCCCGCGGAGCTCTTCGACGGCATCGACTACACCGCCCTCGGCCATCTGCACGGCTGCCAGCGCATCGCCGACCGGGTCCGCTACTCGGGCTCCCCCCTCGCGTACTCCTTCTCCGAGACCGACCACCGCAAATCGATGTGGCTCGTGGACCTCGGCCCCGGCGGCGGAGGCGCCGCCGAGCTGCGCGCCGAACGGATCGACTGCCCCGTCCCGCGCCCCCTCGCCCGTATCCGCGGCCCCCTCGACACACTCCTCGGCGACCCCGCCCTGGACCGGCACGAAGACGCCTACGTCGAGGCGACGCTCACCGACGCGCACCGCCCCCACGAGCCGATGGCCCGCCTCACGAAGCGCTTCCCGCACGTGCTCAGCCTCGTCTTCGAGCCCGACCGGGCCCCCGAGGACCCGCTCGCCTCGTACGCGCGACGGCTGAGCGGCCGCACCGACCAGCAGATCGCCGAGGACTTCGTGGCCCACGTCCGGGCCGGCCGCGGCCCCGACGCGGTGGAGCGCGGCGTACTGACCGACGCGCTCGACGCGGTACGGACCGCGGAGACCGAGCACAGCGGGAACGGGGCGGCGCGATGAGACTCCACCGGCTCACCCTCACCGCCTTCGGCCCGTTCGGCGCCGCCCAGCACATCGACTTCGACGAACTGTCCGCCGCCGGGCTCTTCCTGCTGCACGGACCCACCGGCGCGGGCAAGACCTCCGTCCTGGACGCCGTCTGCTACGCCCTGTACGGCGGCGTGCCCGGCGCCCGCCAGGGGCCGGGCCTGACGCTGCGCAGCGACCACGCGCAGCCCCTCACGCCGACCGAGGTCGTCCTCGAACTCACCGCCGGCGGACGGCGGCTGGAGCTCACCCGCCGGCCCGAACAGCTCCGCCCCAAGAAGCGCGGCAGCGGCTACACCAAGGAGAAGGCGTACTGCGCGCTGCGCGAACAGGACGCCGGGAGCGGCGAATGGAAGGCCCTGAGCCGCTCCAACCAGGAGATCGGCGAGGAGATCACCCAGCTGCTCGGCATGAGCCGGGAGCAGTTCTGCCAGGTCGTCCTCCTCCCGCAGGGCGACTTCGCGCGCTTCCTGCACGCCGAGGACACCGCCCGCGGCAAGCTGCTGGGCCGGCTCTTCGACACCGGCCGGTTCGCCGCCGTCGAGGACAAGCTCGCCGAGCTGCGCCGCGCCGCGGAGGAGCGGGTACGGGGCGGCGACGAACGGCTGCTGGCCGCCGCCCACCGGATGGCCCAGGCCGCCGGCGACAGCACGGAACTACGGGAGAACCCGCTGCCCGAACTCGCCCCCGGCGAGCCCGGACTCGCCGCCGCCGTCCTCGCATGGGCCGCCCAGGCCCGTACGAGCGCACGCGAGCGCGAAGCCGTCGTGGCCGCCGCCGTCCTCGCCGCCGAGGACGCCCACCGCACCGCGCGGGAACACGCCGACGCCGCCCGCGAACTGGCCCGACTCCAGGAGCGCCACGCCCGCGCCCGCGACCGCGCCGCACAACTGGAGGACCGGCGCGAGGAGCACGAGCAGATGCGGCGGCGGCTGGAGACCGCCAGGGCCGCCGAGTCCGTCGCCCCCGCCCTCGCCCTGCGCGACGACGCGGAGCGCGCCTGGCGCGCGGCCGGCGACGCCGAACGCCGCGCCCGCGCCGGACTGGACCCCGACCACGCGGACGCCGGCGCCGACCGGCTCGCCGCGCTGGAGCGGCGCTTCCGCGAGGACCTCGGGTCGCTGACCGCCGCCCGCCGGGCCGAGCAGCGCGCCGCCGAGGTCGCCGCCGAACGCGCCGCCCTGGACCGCGAGGCGCGGGCCGACGAGGACACCGCAGCCGAAGCCGCCGAGTGGATCGCCGGATGGGAGACCGCCCGCCACGGCTGCCAGCGGCGCATCGACGCCGCCCAGGAGGCCGCCGCCCGCGCCGAGCAGCTCGGCGCGCGCATCGACCCCACACGCGAGCAACTCGCCGCCGCCCAGCGCCGCGACGGCCTCGCCGCCCAGGCGGACGCCGCCGCCGACCGGCTGCGGCAGGCCCGCGAAGCGGCGTCGGCCGCCCGCGAGAACTGGCTCGACCTCAAGGAACGGCGGCTCCACGGCATCGCCGCGGAACTCGCCGCCGAACTCACGCCCGGCGAGCCGTGCAAGGTGTGCGGCGCCAACGAACACCCCGCCCCGGCCCGCGCCGCGGCCGGGCAGGTCGACCGCGCCGCCGAGGACGCGGCGCTGGCCGCCTCCCAGCGCGCGGACGCCGCGCGCGACACGGCGGACCGGCAGGCCCAGGAGCTCCGCGAGGCCCTCGCCGGCGCCGCGGCCGCCGCGGGCGGCGCCACCGTCGCCGAACTCACCGAAACCCTCGCCGACCTGCGGCGCGCCTACGAAGAGGCCCGCGGCGCAGGCGCCGACGTGCACGCCGCCCGCGAAGCCCTCGACCGCGCGGAACGGGAGTACGAGCGCCGCCGCGCCGAACAACAGGAAGCGGAGCGCCGCACCGCCGCCCGCACCTCCCGCAGAGAAGCCCTCGACCGCCGGCACGCGGAACTCGCCGAGGAAGTGGAGCGCGCCCGCGGCGGCGCGGCCACCGTCGCCCGCCGCGCCGAACTGCTGGAGCGGCGACTGACCGCGCTCGCCGCCGCCGCCGAGGCCGTACGCGCCGCCCAGGACGCCGCGGACCGCCTCAAGGAAGCCGACGCACGCCTCGCGGACGCCGCCTACCGCGCGGGCTTCGACACCCCGCAGCACGCGGCGCGGGCCCGCCTCGCCGACGACGAGCACCGCCGCCTGCGGCACCGCCTCGACCAGTGGCAGACCGAGGAGAGCGCGGTCGCCGCCGAACTCGCCGACGAACAGACCGCCGCCGCGGCCCGGCGGCCCGCCGCCGACGTGGACGGCGCGCAGGCCGCCGCCGAGGCCGCCACCCGCCGCCTGCGCGAGACCTCCGCCGAGGACGCCGCGGCACGCGCCCGCTGCGGACAGCTCGACGAACTGTCCGAGCGCGCCGTCGCCGACGCCCGCGCGCTCGCCCCGCTCCGGGAGGACCACGCCCGCCTCGCCCGCCTCGCCGCGCTCGCCGCGGGCACCGCGGCGGACAACGAGCGGAAGATGCGCCTGGAGTCGTACGTCCTCGCCGCCCGCCTCGAACAGGTCGCGGCGGCCGCCACCGCCCGCCTCAGCCGCATGTCCTCGGGCCGCTACACCCTCGTCCACTCCGACGCCCGGACCGGCGGCCGCGGCCGCTCCGGCCTCGGCCTGCACGTCATCGACGCCTGGACCGGCCGCGAACGCGACACCGCGACCCTCTCCGGCGGCGAGACGTTCTTCGCCTCCCTCGCCCTCGCCCTCGGCCTCGCCGACGTCGTCACCGACGAGGCGGGCGGTACGCGCCTGGACACCCTCTTCATCGACGAGGGGTTCGGCAGCCTGGACGAGCAGACCCTCGACGAGGTCCTGGACGTACTCGACTCCCTGCGCGAGCGGGACCGCGCCGTCGGCATCGTCAGCCACGTCGCCGACCTGCGGCAGCGCATCCCCGCCCAGCTGCGGGTCGTCAAGGACCGGGCGGGCTCGGCGGTCCGACACCAGGTGGCCGGCGCCACGGCCTGAGCGATCGTGCCGCATGCCGGGCCGGGCACCCGATGCCCGAGACGCTCCCCGCTACGGTCGGGAGACGGCCCTGGCACCGGGCGCCGGGCCCGGCGCGGTCGTACGGCTGACGTCACCGCGCCCGGCGCGGACCGGCGGCCTGAGCCGCGCCGGGCGCGCACGTCACAGCGCGGACAGCTCCGCCACCAGGTCGTCCAGGCCCAGCGAGCCCTGGGAGAGGGCCGCCATGTGCCACGCCTTGGCGTCGAACGCGTCGCCGTGGGCCTTGCGGGCCGCCTCCCGCCCCGTCAGCCACGCCCGTTCGCCCAGCTTGTAGCCGATGGCCTGGCCCGGCATGCCCAGGTAGCGCACGAGCTCGCTGTCGATGAAGTCCGCCGGGCGCCCGCTGTGCATGCCGAAGAACTCGCGCGCCAGCTCGGGGGTCCACCGCTCGCCGGGGTGGAAGGGGGAGTGGTCGGGGATCTCCAGCTCCAGGTGCATGCCGATGTCCACGATGACCCGCAGCGAGCGCATCATCTGCGCGTCGAGGTAGCCCAGCCGGCGCTCGGCGTCGCCGAGGAAGCCCAGCTCGTCCATCAGGCGCTCCGCGTACAGCGCCCAGCCCTCCGCGTTGGCGCTGACCATGCCGATCGTGGCCTGGTAGCGGGAGAGCCGGTCGACGACGTGCGTCCACTGCGCGAGCTGGAGGTGGTGGCCCGGCACGCCCTCGTGGTACCAGGTGGACACCAGGTCGTACACGGGGAAGCGGGTCTCGCCCATCGTCGGCAGCCAGGTGCGGCCCGGCCGGGAGAAGTCCACCGAGGGCTCCGTGTAGTACGGGGCCGCGGCGCTGCCCGGCGGCGCGATCATCGACTCGACGCGCTTGACGCGGTCCGCCAGATCGAAGTGCGTGCCGTCCAGCGCCTCGATCGCCTCGTCCATCAGCGCCTGCAGCCAGACGCGGGTCTCTTCGACGCCCTCGATCGCCTCGCCGTGCGTGTCCAGGTGGCGCAGCGCCTCCCAGGGGGTGGCGCCGGGGAGGATCTTCTCGGCCTCCGCGCGCATCTCGGAGTGGATGCGGTGGTACTCCGACCAGCCGTAGGCGTACGCCTCCTCCAGGTCCAGGTCCGTGCCGTTCCAGTAGCGCGCCCAGCGCGCGTACCGCTCCCGGCCGACGACCTCGGGGGACCCCTCGACGGCGGGCTGGTAGACGTCGCGCAGCCAGTCGCGCAGCTCGGCGACGGCGGCCGTCGCGTCGGCGGCGGCCTCGTCCAGCTCGCCCCGCAGCGCCTCGGGCCCCTGGGCCGCGAACTCCGCGAACCAGCCGCCGTCGGAGCCGATCCACTCGCCCAGCTGGCCGATGACCGTGGACACCTGCCGCGGACCCGCGTACAGCTCGCGGTCGAGCCCCTCGGCGAGCGACGCCCGGTAGCCTTCCAGCGCGCCCCGGACGACGCGCAGCCGGGCCGCGATCGACGCCCACTCCTCGGTGGTACCGGTCGGCATCAGCGTGAAGATCTGGCGCACGGAGTGGACGGGGGAGTGCAGGTTGCTGACGGCGCGCAGCGGCTCATGGGCCTCGTGCACGGCCAGTTCGGCGGTCAGCCGCTCGCGCAGCAGCCGCGCGCAGCGCCGCTCGGCGTCGCTGTCCCCGCCGGGCCGCCGCTCGGCCTCGGCCAGCCGGGCGAGGGCCGTACGGGCGAGAGCGGCCAGCGCCTCCTGCCCGTCGGGGGAGAAGTCGGGCAGGAGCCGGGCGCTCTCCGCGACCCCCAGATAGGTCCCGGTGATCGGGTCGAGTTCGATGAGAGCGTCGACATAGGCGTCGGCGACTTGACGGGGCAGCGGGTTGTCGGTGTTCTCGAGCATGCGGCCCATCCTCGTACGTGACGGCCCGCCCCGTCACTGCCATTGCCCGCCACACACCTGATGCGCACGTCACACCCGACACCGGCCGGCGGAGCCGGGCGTTCAGCGACCGGGCGACTCCTGCCGCACGACGGGCACGGGCGCGGCCTCCGGGTCCGGCGGCGCGGGCCGGTTCGCCAGCCGCGCGGAGATGACCAGGGTGCCCTCCTCGATCTGGTAGTCCAGCGGCAGATCCAGGCCGCGCATGGCCGCGACCATCCCCGTGTTGGCGGCCCGGGTGACGGCGTAGACGCTCTCGCACCCCGCTTCCCGCGCCAGCGCGACCAGCCGCGCCAGCAGCTGCGCGCCGACGCCGCGCCGCTGCCAGGCGTCCTCGACGAGCAGCGCCACCTCGGTCTCGTCGCCGTCCCACAGCAGGTGGCCGAGCGCCGCCAGCCGTCCCGAGGCGGTGTACGCGGCCAGGGTGCGGCCGTGCCGCGGGCTCAGCAGATGGGGCAGATAGCGGTCGGCGTCGCCGGCCGGGCCGTGGTAGCGCAGCGCCAGCGTCGCGGGCGTGCACCGCGCGTGCATCTCGCGCGCCGCGCCGATGTCCTCGGGGCCCGCCCGGCGCACGGTGATCTCGTTGCCCTCCGGCAGGGTGAGCACGTCCCGGCGGTGCGGCACCCGCGGCCCGAGCCGGGCGTCGAGCCCGACCAGGGCGTGCGCGCGGGCGAACTCGGCCGGTGTGAACGGCAGATACGGGCGCTCCACCACGATCGTCCCGCCGGACGGGTCGCGCAGCCGCATCACCGTCTCCTCCAGCACGCCTTCGGCAGGCGGCGGCGGGTCCGTGCGCCGCTCGGGCAGCGAGCGGATCGTGCACCGGCCGAGCAGCCGCCGTAGCGCGAGCGGGAGTTCCGCCGCGTCCAGCGCGGTGCGCGTCGCGAGGGCCAGGACGCGCGTCGGGGCGTCCACGAGGTCGTGGGCGTCGGCCCGTTCCACCCAGGTGTCGCTGCCGCCCCCGGCCGCCGCCGCCCTCGTCAGCTCGGCCGGCAGCAGCGCGGCCGGGGCCCGTACCAGCAGCTCGTCGACGGTGCCGGCGGCCAGCGGGTGGGTCTGGAGGGTCAGGATGTCGACCCGGTGGTGGGCCAGCGCCCGGCACAGCGCCGCGAGGGTTCCGGGTTCGTCCCGTACGGTCGTACGCATCCGCCACAGGGCGAAGTCGCCGCTGTCGGGCACGGACACGGGGGCGGCCGGGGCGAGGGCGCCGCCGCCCCCGTCGGTATCGCCGGCATCGTCGGTCCCGTCCGCAGGCGGGGAGTGGCCCCGGCGCCGGGCGAACCAGATGTGGAACCCGGCCGTGGCCAGCAGCGCCGCCGCCGAGGACGCCAGCAGCACCGGCCCCTCGGGGCCGTGGGCGATCAGGTTGGCGGCGCAGTCGGCGACCGCCACCGCCGTGAACAGGGCGGCCAGCTCGACCGCGTCGCGCCGCCAGTGGTGGCGGCGCCGGACATTCTTCGCGGAGGTCGTATCACTCATGCCGCCACCCTGGCGGAGAGGTGTTGCGTGATCACGAACGTCCTGTGACCGATGGGTAAAGGATCACACTGATCCCTTAACGGCCCTTTATCCGCCGTTATCCGCCGACTGTCCTCCCGGCCACCGCCGAGCCGCTTTCACGGCCCCTCTCAGGGCCCCCTCAGCCGCTCTTCCCCGACCCCGACGAGCGGAGATCGGCGAGCGCGTCCTCCACGCCCCGGTGGAACGTCGGATACGCGTAGATCATGTGCCGCAGCCGGTCGACCGGCACCTCCGCGTGCACCGCCACCGCGAGACCGTACAGCACCTCCCCGCCCATCGGCCCCGCCGACGTCGCCCCCACCAGCACCCCGCGGTCCACATCCTCGACGACCTTCACCAGGCCGTCGTTGCCCGCCTTGTGGATCCAGCCGCGCGCCGTCGACGGCACCTGGGACAGACCCGTACGCACCCGCAGTCCCTGCTCGCGCGCCTGGCGCTCGGTCAGCCCCACCGCGCCGATCTCCGGATCGCAGAAGGTCACCCGCGGCAGCGCCCGGTAGTCGGCGCCCGGCCCCGGATCGCCGAGCACCCCGCGGATCGCGATCGCCGCCTCGTACATCGCGACGTGCGTGAACGCACCGTGCCCCGTCACATCGCCCACGCCCCACAGCCCCGGCGCCGCCAGCAGCTGATCGTCCACCTGCAGCGACCGCGCCTCGGGGTCGAGGCCCACCGTCTCCAGACCCAGCTCCGAGAGGTCCGCCCGCCGGCCCGTGGCGACCAGCAGCTGATCGCCGCTGATCTCCTCGCCGCCCTCCAGCACCACCGTGAACCGGTCACCGCTGTGCCGGACCTCCGTGGCCCGCGCCCCCGTCCGCACGGTCACCCCCGCCGACTCCATCACGTCGGCCAGCAGCCGCCCGGCCTCCGGCTCCTCGTTCGCGATCAGGCCGTCCATCGCCTCGACGATCGTGACGCGGGAGCCGAACCGGGCGAAGACCTGGGCCAGTTCCGCGCCGATCGCACCGCCGCCGAGCACGATCAGCGTCCTGGGCGGCTCCTTCGCGGCGATCGCGTCCCGGTTGGTCCAGTACGGCACGTCCGCCAGCCCCGGCACCGGCGGGATCTGCGGCCGGGTGCCCGTCGCGATCACCACCCCGCGCCGCGCCTCGAACACCTCGCCGCCCGCCGCCACCTTCCCGTGCCCGGCGAGTTTTCCGCGCCCGCGCACCAGCCTGCCGCCCTTGCCCGTGAAGCGGTCGGCCGCCACCTGGTCGTTCCAGTCCGTCGTGGCCTCGTCGCGGATCCTCGCGGCCACCGGCCCCCAGTCGGGTGAGACCTGCGCCGACCCCGCCATACCGGGCACCCGGCCCGCCTCGGCCAGCAGATTCCCGGCCCGGATCATCATCTTGCTCGGCACGCACCCCCAGTACGGGCACTCGCCGCCGACCAGCTCCGCCTCCACGCCCACGACGTCCAGCCCCGCGTCGGCGAGCGTCCCCGCCACGTGCTCGCCGCCCGGCCCCATACCGATCACGACGACATCCACCTGCTCGGCCATTGCACCGCACCTCTCGCCCTCGGGACCCGCACTCGGGTTACGCACCCCACCTTGGTGCGTACGGGCGCGCCGGGCCAGCCGGAGACACGCCAGGGCGCGTGGCGGCGGGCCCGGGCCGATCGGTCCCGGCCACGGCGGTTCGGCGGGCCGCGCCGGGCGCAGCGCTCAGCCGCTCGCCTCCGCCACGGCCGCACGGCGGACGGGAGCCGGGCGCGTCGCGTCGAGGATGACGCGGGCGACCAGAGCCGGATCGTCGTTCATCGGCACGTGCCCGCAGCCGGGCAGCCGTACGAGCCGGGCCCCCGGTATCGCCCGCTTGGCCCGGACGCCCTGGCGGGGCAGGAGCACCCGGTCGCCGCTGCCCCAGCCGATGGTGACCGGGACGTCCGGCACGTCGTCGCGGAAGACGACCGCGCGCCCGGCCGCGAGCGTCGCGTCGAAGCCGACGGCCGCGCGCAGCGCCCTGGTCTCGGCGACCACCGCGTCCGGCGAACGCCGCCCCGGCCGCGCGTAGATGGGGCTGACCAGCGCCGCCCGGCCCACCGCCGTACGGGCCAGGCGCGCGACGACCGGATCGGGCAGCACCTGCGCGCCGCGCCGCATGCCGAGCAGCACCCCGAACGCGTACCGCCGCTCGGCCGGCGACCAGAACCCGCCAGGGGAGAGCGCGGTGACGGACCGTACGAGCCGGAGCCGGCCCAGCTCCAGGGCGAGCAGCCCGCCGAGCGAATTGCCCGCCACATGCGGGCGGTCCACGCCGAGCGCCGTGAAGAGCGCGCCGAGGACGGGGACCACGCCCGCCAGGTCGTACGGGATTCCGTCCGGCAGGGCCGGTGACGCGCCGAACCCCGGCAGGTCGACGGCGATGACATCGCGCTCGGCGGCGAGTACGGCGCTGACCGGGTGCCACGCCTGCAAGTGGTGGCCGATGCCGTGCAGCAGGACGACGGGGTCCCCGCCGCCCGCGCGTTCGTACGCGACCTCGACCGTGCGCCGGCCGGCCGGCGTCTCGACGGGGTAGGAGATCGTCTCGGTCATGGGGCAGCTCCTCGGCCTCCGCGGTCGGCTTCCCGAGACAGGATGTCAGCAATGGTTACCGCTGGGTAGACCCCGCGGCCGGCCCCCATGACGACCGATGCCCGATCCCCGCCTCGCGCCCCTCGCCGCCCGCCCTTCGCCCCGCCCTTCGCCCCCGTCCTTCGTCCCCCGCCCCTCGTCGCCCGCCGCGATGAGAGCCGGTTCACGTGGACAAGCCCCCGCGGCGTCGGGTGGGATGGGACGGTGAGCCCCAGCGACACGATGCTCGACACCTTCGAGGCGCACCGGCCCGTACTGACCGGTGTCGCCTACCGCATGCTCGGCCGCGTCGCCGACGCCGAGGACGTCGTCCAGGACGCGTGGCTGCGCTGGTCCGCCGCCGACCGCGACGAGGTCCGCGAACCGCGCGCCTTCCTCGTGCGGATCACCACCCGGCTCGCCATCGACCGGCTGCGGCAGGTCCAGTCCCGGCGCGAGGCGTACGTCGGGCCCTGGCTGCCCGAGCCGATCGCCACCCGCTACCTGGAGAGCGGGGGAGGCCCGGGCTCCGCGGCCACCGTCCCCGACGCCGCCGAACGGGCCGTGCTCGCCGACTCCGTTTCCCTGGCCGTCCTCGTGGTTCTGGAGTCGCTCTCCCCGCTGGAGCGCGCGGTGTTCGTCCTGCGCGAGGCGTTCGGCTTCCCGCACGCGGAGATCGCCGCCGCCCTCGACCGGTCGGAGGCCGCGGTGCGGCAGCTCGCCGGACGGGCCCGCCGCCATGTCGAGGAGCGCAAGCCGCGCTATGACGTGGACCCGGCCCAGCAGCGTGATCTGACCGAGCGTTTCCTGGCCGCCGCCGCCCACGGCGACCTCGAAGGGCTCATCGCGCTCCTCGCCCCCGACGTCCGGCTCGTCAGCGACAGCGGCGGCAAGGCCAAGGCCCCGCTGCGGGTGATGCGGAGCGCCGACAAGGTCGGCCGTTTCCTCGCCGCCATCGCCCAGGACTCCCTGGCGGCGGCGGAGTTCCGCTTCGCCGAGGTCAACGGCGCCCCGGCGCTGCTCACGCTGTTCGACGGCCGCCCCGACTCGGTCGTCACCGTCGGCGTGGCCGACGGCAGGATCGCGGTCATTTACCTTGTCCGCAACCCGGACAAGCTCACCGGCCTCGACTGGTAGCCCCGCCCCGACGCGAGGGATTGCTCCCCCGCCCCGTCACAAGCCGCCCGCCACCCGCAGCACCGCGCCCGTCGTGTACGACGCCTCCGGCGAGAGCAGCCAGGCCACCGCGCCCGCGACCTCCTCCGCCTCGCCGGGGCGGCCCGCCGGTACCCGGCCCTCGGTGCGCCACGGCCGCTCGGGGTCGCCCATCGTGGCGTGGATGTCGGTCAGGATCATCCCCGGCTGCACCGAGTTGACCCGGACGCCCTCCGCCGCCAGTTCCTTGGCCAGCCCCACCGTGAGGGCGTCGACCGCGGCCTTGCTCGCCGCGTAGTGCACGTAGTCGCCGGGACTGCCGGTCGTGGCGCCGGCGGAGGAGATGTTCACCATCGCCCCGCCCTGCCCGCCGTGGCGCGTCGACAGCTCCAGCGCCGCCCGCCGCGCGCACATGATCGCGCCCATCACGTTGATGTCCACGACCCGGCGCATCTCCGCCAGCGGCGTCTCGGTGAACCGGCCCAGCGGGCCCGTGACCCCGGCGTTGTTGACCAGCCCGGTGATCGGCCCGAGGCTCTCCTTCACCGCGTCGAACAACGCGTCCACCTCGGCCTCGACGCCGGTGTCGGCCTGGACGGCCACGCACGCCGCGCCCTCGGCCCGTACCGCCTCGGCCGTCCGCTCCGCGGCGTCCCGGTCGCGCACGTACCCGATGCCGACGGCGTGCCCGGCGCGCGCCAGCCGTACGGCCACTGCCGCGCCGATGCCCCGGCTGCCGCCCGTGACCACCGTGACCTGCTGCATTCCCGCGCTCCTCGCCGTCCGCCGCACGCCGGGCGCGGGTCGTCGCCCCCGGTCCGTCGCGACGCTACCCGAGGCGACGGAGCGTCATGACGGGAGGTCGGATCGGGGGAGGCGCGCGGAGGACCGGCATCAACATCACGTGAACGCTCTGCGGGGCCACTTGTGTGCGCTGTGTGACGGATTGAGGATTGGTCTTGACCAAGGTGGCGTGCCGTCCTATTGTCCGAGTCATACTGCAACAACCTTTAATAAAGAAGCGCGCATAAGTGCCGTCGGGGCGGAGGACAGGGTGGGGACCACGCAACTCGAAACGGTGCCGGAGCCGAAGTACTGGCACCTGAAGACCGTGCTGAGCAACGCGCTCGACTCGGAGTTCGCCGTGGGGGAGATCCTCCCCAACGAGCGCGATCTCGCAGCCAGGTTCGGCGTCGCCAGGGCCACCCTTCGGCAGGCCCTGGAACAGCTCGAACTGGAAGGCAGGCTCCAGCGCCGCCGCGGCGTGGGCACCACCGTCGCCCCGCCCCGCGTGGGCGTGGCCGTCGGCGAGGCCCCGCACGCCTGGCCGGGCTCCGGCGGCGACGCCTGGCAGCCCGTGGACAGCGCGCTGCGCCGGCCGCCCGCCGCCGTCGCCCGGCTCCTCGGCCTCCCCGCCGACGAGCAGGCGCACGCCGTCCGCCGCACCCGCGTGACGCACGGCCAGCCGGTCGCCGCCGAGGTGCTGTACGTACCGGTGGCCACCGTCCCCGAGCTCACCGCGATCGACGCGCCCAATGGGCCCGCCCGTGCCCGCGCCGTGCTGCGCGAGCTCCAGCGGCTCGAACTGGAGGGCCAGGACCGGGCCGTGGAGCTGGGCTCCGCCCCCGCGGACGACGCCAAGCAGCTCGACCGGCTGCCCGGCGCGCCCGTGCTCGTCGTCACCACCCGCTTCGTCGCGGACGGCCGTACCGCCGCCGTCGCCGTGGCCACCTACCGGGCCGACACCTGCCGGCTCACCTTCGACGACAACGGCATGGAACTGCTCGCGAGCTGACGCGCCGCGGCCCGTCATCCGCTGTCCGCGGGGCCGTCGCCCGGCTCGGCGGCGTCCGTTCCGGCGGTGCGGGGGCCCCGGTGCCGCAGCCCGTCGTCAACACGGGCGCGTCGGCCCGCGGTCTCACCGACGGTCGCCCGGCTCGACAGGGCACGGGCGCGTCGGCGCGCGGCTCCTCGCAGCCGCGGTTCACCGTCGCGCCGTGACGGTGCTCTCGACCGCGAAGAGCTGTTCCTCCACGTGGTCGAGGGCGAGGCGCAGCGCGCCCGTCGCCACCGCCGCCTCGCCCAGCGCCGACTGGACCACCCGCGGCGGCCGCAGGCAGTAGCGCGCCAGCTCCGACCGCAGCGGCTCCAGCACCCCGTCCAGCCCGGCGGCCCAGCCGCCCACCACCACCAGCTGCGGATCGAGCGCCAGCACCAGCGCCGCCACGTCGTGCACCAGCCGCCGCATATAGCGGTCCTGGGCCGCCCGCGCCCCGGCGTCGCCCTCGCTCGCCATCGCGAACACCCGCGCCACCTGCGCGTCGTCGAGCGGATGCAGCGGCTCGCCGGTCGTGGACAGCACCACCTCCGGGGTGGCCTCCCGGCCCAGCAGATGCAGCGCGCCGATCTCCCCGGCCGCGCCGCCGAAGCCGCGGTGCAGCCGGCCGCCGATCAGCGAGCCCGCCCCCGGGCTCAGCCCGGCGCGTACGAACACGATGTCGTCCGAGTCGGCCGCGGCGCCCGACCAATGCTCCGCCACCGCGGCCGCGTTGGCGTCGTTCTCCAGCAGCACCGGACACGTGAACCAGCTCCGCAGCCGCTCGCCGAGCGGCAGCCCCGTCCACTCCGGCAGCGCCGTGCACAGCCGCACGGTCCCGTCGGCCTCCACGATGCCGGGGCTCGCGACCCCGACCGCCCGCAGCGACTCACGCGCCACGGAGCAGCGGCTCAGCACGTCGGCGACCGCGTGGCCCACCCGCTCCAGCCGCTCGTTCGCCGACGCCGCCACGCGGACGTCCAGCGAGACCGAGTCCAGGACCCGGCCGCTCAGGTCGGACAGGAGCGCCGAGGCCCGGTGCGGGCCGATCTCCACGCCCATCAGATGCCCGGCCTCCACCCGGAACCGGAAGCGCCGGGCCGGCCGGCCCTGCCGCCGGGCGGCGCCCTCCTCGGCCGACGCCTCGGCCACCAGGCCGGTGTCGATCAGCCCCTCGACGACGCCCTCCACCGTCGGCCGGGACAGCCCCGTGGCCTGGACGAGGTCGGTGAGGGTCGGTGCGTCGGCCGCGCGCAGCGCGTGCAGCACGACCGCGGAGTTGATCCGCCGCAGCAAAGACGGGTCTCCACCGGTGAGCCGCCCCACGTACCGCCTCCTTCGTCTCCCCCGTCGCGCACATGATCACCCATTTGTTCGACCGGATGTACATGTGAGCCGGATGCTATCCGGATCAGGACGGCTCGGCGAGCCTCTGATGTCACCCGGGCGCCACGAATCCCGACTCGTAGGCGGCGATCACCGCCTGGGTGCGGTCCCGCGCGCCGAGCTTCGCCAGCACCGCGCTGACATGCGACTTCACCGTCTCGGTGCCGAGGACCAGGCTCTGCGCGATCTCCGAGTTGGACATTCCGCGCGCCATCAGCCGCAGCACGTCCGCCTCCCGGTCGGTGAGCGCGGCCCGCTCCATCGCCTCGCGGGCGCGCTCGTTGCCGTACGAGGCGGCGAGCGCCCGCAGCGCGGCCGGGAACAGCAGCGACTCGCCCGCCGCCACCAGCCGCACGGCGTGCACGATCTCGGCCGGGTGGGCGCGCTTGAGCAGGAAGCCGTCCGCGCCCGCGCGCAGCGCGTCGTAGACATAGGCGTCGTTCTCGAAGGTCGTCACGACGAGGATCTTCGGCGGCCGGTCGACCGAGCGCAGCACGAGCCGCGTCGCCTCGATGCCGTCCAGCAGTGGCATCCGTACGTCCATCGCCACCACGTCCGGCCGCAGCGACCGCACCAGCGTCAGCACCGCGGCCCCGTCGGCCGCCTCGCCCGTCACCTCGATGTCCGGCTGGGCCGCGAGGATCGCCCGCAGCCCGGCCCGTACGAGCGGTTCGTCATCCACCAGCAGCACGGATATCGGCACACGATCACCTTAGGGCCCCTCGTCGAACTCCCGCCGCGCACAGCCCGGCTCATGGACGCCGCTCCGCCGGGCGGGGGAGGGGAGTTCGGCGACGGGCCCGGCGCCGTCGAGCGGCAGCCGCACGCGGACCCGCCAACCGTCCGCGTACGGGCCGGTGTCGGCGTGCCCGCCGAGCAGGGCGGCGCGCTCGCGGATGCCGCGCAGCCCGCTCCCGCCGCGCCCGGACCGGGTGCCGGCCCCGTCCAGCGGATTGCGCACGTCCAGTTCCAGTACGTCCCCCGCGACCGCGATCCGCACGGCCACCGGCACCGGGCCCGCGTGCCGCAGCACATTGGTCAGCGCCTCCTGCACGATGCGGTACCCCTCCCGCGACACCGGCCCCGGCACCGCGTCGAGCGGGCCCTCGATGTCCGCGCCGACCTCGGCCCCGGCGCCGCGCGCCGCCGACAGCAGCCGCTCCGCTTCGGTGAGCGTCGGACGCCCCGCCGGGTGCGGCGTGTCCTCGCGCAGCACCGCGAGAACCCGCTCCAGGTCCTCCAGCGCATCCCGCCCGGTGTCCTCGATCGCCGCCAGCGCCTGCTCCGTGAACTCCGCGGAACCCGCGGCGCGCGCCGCCCCCGCCTGCACCACCGCGACCGTCAGCGCGTGCCCGATCGAGTCGTGCAGCTCCCGCGCCAGCCGGTTGTGCTCCAACAGCCGGTCCGTACGCGCCTCCAGCACGGCGATCCGCTCCGCCGCCGACGGCCCCAGCAGCCACCGCGCGGCGGTGCCGCGCCGCGGGCTGTTCTACGCCTGCAAGCTCGCCGTCGCGGCAGCACTCGCCCTCGCCGTCGGCCTCGTCACCGCCCTCGCCTCCTTCCTGGGCGGCTAGGGTGTGTTGCGAAAGTGGATCTTGTTCGTTGATGATCATGTTCTGTGGGACGTGGGGATCTGACGAACGACCAGTGGGCCCGGCTTGAGCCGTTGCTGCCGCGGGGCATCAAGCCGGGCCGTCCGCAGGTGTGGACGCGGCGGCAGTTGATAGACGGCATACGGTG